>CAJAYO010000347.1 GCA_903948415.1 uncultured Opitutia bacterium
CTCATCGTTTCTCGGTGGTGCGCGATTTCTGCGGCCACGGTATCGGCCGCGTTTTCCATCAGGCGGGACAGACACTTGTGGGTGACAATAAGTCCATCCGTGCTGGAAGTCGTTGATGGCTGGCCGGAATCGACGCAGGCTGGTGTGCCATTTTTTCACTCCTTGTTGCGGTCTTGCGCAGCCTGATCGCAGGGTTTCGCGCCCGTCGAAATCTCGTTTTGGAGAACCTCGCACTGCGGCACCAACTGCTGGTGCTGAACCGCAAGGTCAAGTCCCCTACCCTTCGCAACTCCGACCGGCTTTTCTGGGCAACCCTCAGCGCGATCTGGTCGCGGTGGACGAAGGCGTTGGTGATCGTCCAACCGCAGACCGTCGTGCGTTGGCATCAGGCCGGATTCCGGCTCTTCTGGCGCTGGCAATCACGCCGCCGACTGGGTCGCACGCCGAAGGATCGTGAGCTGGTCGATCTGATTCGCCGGATGTGGCAGGCCAATCCCACTTGGGGCAGTCCCCGGATTCGCGCAGAACTGGCGAAGCTCGGGCTTCAGGTATCCGCCGCGACGGTCCGAAAGTATCGCCCGAAGGGTGAGCGCGGGCCGCCCTCGCAGTCATGGCGGTCGTTTCTCGCCAACCACACGAAGCAACTCATCGCCGTCGACTTCTTCACGGTGCCGACGGTCACTTTCCGCGTCCTCTTTGTCTTCGTAGTTCTGGCGCACGACCGCAGGAAGGTGCTGCATTTCGCCGTCACTGAGGCTCCTTCAGCGGCTTGGGCCGGGCAGCAAATCGTCAACGCATTCCCGTTTGAAACTTCGCCACACTACCTGCTGCGCGACCGCGATGGCAACTACGGAGCGGAATTCACCAAGCGTGTCACGGCCCTTGGAATCGAGGAGAAACCCATCGCGCCGCGTGCGCCGTGGCAGAATCCGTACGTCGAAAGGCTCATCGGGACCATCCGCCGGGAGTGTCTTGATCGAGTGATTGTCATCGGCGAAAGCCACCTCCGGAAAGTACTCGAGGACTACTTCGATTACTATCACCACTCTCGTCCACATCGATCATTGACGCAGGACAGCCCGGTTCCGCGGCCAGTGCAGACTCCAGAAGAAGGGAGCGTGGTCGAGTTCCCTCAGGTGGGCGGCCTGCACCACGTCTACACGCGTCAGGCGGCCTGAACGTCACTGGCTTGTGATCGAGCTGATCGGGGTCCTACGGAAAAGGCGCCATGGTAATCTCATGGACGCTCCCCGCCCTTCGCTGCCGTCTGGCGCATCCGCCCATTGAATACGGGGCCTGCTGCCGCACCGGTCCTGCGGTCACGTCTTCGGCGACCCACAACGGCCGGAAGGCGGCACCGCCATCCTCCCGGAAAATACCGCCAAGTTTCTCCACGCGACTGTCGGATGGAGTTTTTGTCACCCACACAAACCCAAGGTTCTCCGAACACGGCTGCCTCGCTTGGCGGCGAAGTTCCCCATCCAATCGTCGCAGCCAAGACATCGTCGCCGTCCACTTGCCGCCTCTGCCGCTCATTGGCTGACTCTCGCTAGAACGCGGCAAACCGAACTGGGTGAAGCGTGAATTTCACGCGCAATCGCCCGAACGTGGCGACCCGTGCGGGTTGCTGTTTGCAGGATGAGACCTACGACTTTTTGATCCAGCGGTGGCCGTCCAAGTCGCTTGCCTCGTTTGCGCGCGACTTCTAGGCCGGCCAGCGTCCTTTCTTTGATCAGGGCCCGCTCAAACTCGGCGACGGCCATCAGCACGCCGAGCTGAAGCTGGCCAACCGGGTTCTGCTTGGAGGTGTCGATGCCTTGGCTCGTGCAGATCATGTGACGTTTCGCATCTGGAGTTCGCCAACAAAGACCGCGAGGTGCGTTAAACTGCGACCCAGTCGGTCGAGTTTGTAGGTCACAACCTGACGGACGCCGCCGGCCCTGACTTGCGCCAGCATTTGCTCAAGCCCTGGGCGACTTGTAGACGCGCCTGATGCAGCGTCGCGAAATATTACTGGAGGCTGCCAGCCGCGAACACGGCAGTATTCCAGCAC
>CAJAYO010000348.1 GCA_903948415.1 uncultured Opitutia bacterium
CCTCTGTGCCCGAGCTCCGTGGGCGCTGGGACACACTCCGACTGCGATGCTTGCGCCTCTTGCGCTTTTTGCTACGGCCAACTTCTTACCGCGCGCGGAGCGCACGGCCCACCTGGCCGATCTGCCCTCCGTCCTCCGTCCTCCGCTCTCCGCCCCGAAGGCGGTCACACCACCGTCAGATCGCTCCGCACCGCCGCCTCCAGGCGCGCGAGCCCGTCCTGCACGATCGCCGCAGTCGGCCCTTCCATCAGCAGCCGCAGCTTGGGCTCGGTGCCCGAATAACGCACCAGCACCCGTCCCCGATCGCCCAATTCACCTTCCAGCGCGCGGATCGTCGCCATCACCCGCGGCAGAGTCTCCAGCGGACGCTTTTCCTTCACCTTCAAGGCGGCCGTCAGCTGCGGAAATTTCTGCAGCACCCGCCGCAATGCCGAGAGCGGCTGCCCCGTCGCGAGCATGACTTCGATCACCTTCAGGGCGGCGACGAGCCCGTCGCCGGTCGGCGAAATGTCCGAGCAAATGATATGTCCGCTCGACTCCCCGCCGAGCGTCGCGCCTTCGGCCGCCATCCGCTCGATGACGTAGCGGTCTCCGACCGACGTCCGCACCACGCGGCCGCCGGCGGCGGCCAGCGCCGCGTCCACCCCGAGATTGCTCTGCACCGTAATGACGAGGGTGTCCTGAACGAGCCGCCCGTGCGTCAACGCATGCGTGGCCAAGATCGTCAGGATCACATCGCCGTCCAACACCTCGCCGTTTTCGTCACAGAGCAGACAGCGGTCGCCATCGCCGTCATGGGCGATGCCCAACCGGGCTCCGACGGCCCGCACTTTCGCCGCCAACGGCGCCGGATGTTCGCTCCCGACACCCGCATTGATGTTGGCCCCGTCGGGCGCGTCACCCAGCCCGACGACCTCCGCGCCGAGGTTGCGGAGGACGACCGGGCTCGTGCCGGCGGTCGCGCCGTGGGCGGTGTCCAGCACCACTTTCCAACCGGCCAGGGATCCGGCCGGCAAAATCGCTTCGGCCGCGGCGATGTAATGGCCCACCGCACCTTCGGCCGTCGTCCACGTCGCTCCGGTCGGCGGCGCCCCAGCCTCCAGCAAAGCTTCGATGGCGAGTTCGTCCGCATCGGTCAGTTTCACGCCGTCCGCACCGAAGAATTTGATGCCATTGTCGGAGGCCGGATTGTGGGACGCCGTGATCATCACCCCGAGGCGGGCATCCGATTCCCGCACGGCCCGCGCCACCGCCGGGGTGGGCAAAACGCCGAGGGACACGGGCTCCGCCCCGCCGGCGCGCAGCCCCTGCGCGACCGCCTCCAGCAGCGCGGCGCCGGAAGCCCGGGTATCGCGCCCGATCAACACGCGGGCGGAGCCCGTCGCCCCCGCCCAGCGGGCCGCCGCCTGCGCCAAACGCGCGGCAAAGTCTTCATTGATGACGGGGCCACCGTAGGGGCCGCGCACGCCGTCGGTGCCAAAATATTTTCTACTCATGGATAAAGGGATAGGGAGATGATTGAATCTAAAAACCGCAGAGGGCGGAACCCCTCATCTTCGCGCAGAACCGCTGATGAAGAAGATTGAATCCGTTCCCCCCGATAGGCTGGCTCACCTCAGCAGTGAATCAGGAATTCAATAACAATCAGATTCTTTTCTCTGGATAAGCGAAGCTTAGCGGTTAACCCACGGTTGAAACCAGGCTTATTCAACGGTGACCGATTTCGCGAGGTTGCGGGGTTTGTCGACGTCGCAGCCGCGCTCGACGGCGATGTAATAACTCAAGAGCTGCACGGGAATCGACGCGACGATCGGGAGCACGGCTTCGTGACAC
>CAJAYO010000349.1 GCA_903948415.1 uncultured Opitutia bacterium
ACCCCGCTTTCATGCGCGCCGGGCTCCGCAGCTCCCTCCGCGCCAGCTATGTCGTGCCGAACCTCGGCTTCCGCTGCGCCCAATCGATCTCGCCATGAAAACCCGATTCGCCCTCGTCCTCCTCGCGTCTGCCTTGGGTAGGAGCCTGCTTGCGGGCGATCCCGCCGAGCCATCGCGCGTAACCGAGCCATCGCGCGCAAGCGAGCCATCGCGCGCAAGCGCGCTCCTACCTGCGGTCCCTGCGACAGGCGCGTGCGACGCGACCGTCCCGGCCGCGCAAGGCGGCGCGCCGTGCTGCGCCGTCGTCGAGAAAAAGGCGCCCTGCTGCGCCGAGCTGCCCGCGGGCGCCCCGCTCTCGGCCCGCTCGCTCTACCAGCTGGATGCGACGTGGACCGACGATGCCGGCCAGACGGTGACGCTCGCTTCGCTCCGCGGCCAACCGGTCGTCGTCGCGATGTTTTTTGCGAGCTGCGAATACGCCTGCCCGGTGCTCGTGAACGATCTGCAGCGCCTCCGCGCCGCGCTGCCTGCGGCCGTGCGCGAACAAACGCGTTTCGTGCTCGTGAGTTTCGACGTCGCGCGCGACACGCCGGCGGTGCTCGCCGCGTATCGGGCGAAGACCTCGCTCGATGCCGGCTGGACGCTGCTGCGCGGCGGGGCGACCGACGTGCAGGACCTCGCGATGCTGCTCGGCGTAAACTATAAACAGGACGCGCGCGGTCAGTTCGCCCACTCCAATCTGTTCACGGTGCTCAACCCGGACGGGGAGATCGCCCACCGGCATCCGGGACTCCAGGGCGATATTTCCTCCGCGGCGCAGGCCGTGGTTGGCGTTGCGCGGCGGGCTCCGGCGCCGGCCAAAGCGGAGTAAGTGAGCCCGGATCGTGGCGGACAGGCGCCGGCGTTTGCGGGGACGTTCGATTGCTGCGGCGAGAGGGGGCGCCGGTTTTTCGCCGATGCCCAGCGCACCCGCGATTTCCTGGGCGCGCTGGCCCGCGGCGATCAACCGCACGAGCTCGCGCGCCACGTGCGCCCGCGCCTCCGCGCCGGTCGGCGGCTCCGCGGTCACCGTCAGGCCGAGTGGCTGCTCGAGCCGGAGGCGCCGCGCCGGTTGCAACAGGCGGTGGTCGTCGACGGGAAGGACGCGTTTACGCGCAGGGGGCCTTGGCCCGGGAATTCATCCGCGGGGCGGGCGCCCCCGGGCGGCGGTGATGGCTCGCTGCAGGTCGGCGAATCTGATCGGTTTGGCAATGTAGTCGTCCATTCCGGCGGCGAGGCAGGCCTCGCGGTCGCCCTGCATCGCGTTGGCGGTCATCGCGAAGATGGTCGGTGGGGGGCCGGGCAGCTGGCGCAGGCGGCGGGTGGCTTCGAGGCCGTCGAGCTCCGGCATTTGCACGTCCATCAGCACGAGGTCAAAGGGCTGGGTGCGGCACGCCTCGACGGCGGCGAGGCCGTTGACCGCCACGGTGGCGGCGTAGCCGAGCCGCGTGAGCATGCCCAGGGCGACGGTGCGGTTCACGGGGTTGTCCTCGGCCAGCAAGATGCGGCAGGGGCGTTGCTGGGCGAGGGTGCGGAGTTCGTCGTGCGGGGCGATGGCCGGTTCCCGGCGCCGGGGTGCGGCGGGGGCGAGCGCACAGACGCCGGCCACCGTATCAATCAACTGCTGACGGCGCGTGGGTTTCGACAGCGCGGCGGCGAGTCCGGCCACCTTGGCCCGCGGATCGCCCGGACGGTAGCCGCCCGACGAAATCAGGACGACCGGCAGCGGCGGTTGCTCTCCGCGGCCGGCTTCGAGGGCGCGCACGGCCAGCGTGAAATCGAGCCCGTCCATGTGCGGCATCAGCATGTCGGTGATGATCAGGTCGGGCCACGGGTGGGTGCGCAGCCACTCGAGCCCGGCGGCGCCCGAGGCGACCTCGGTCGGGACGAGCCCGGCCTTCCGGAGCTGGGTGACGAAGATGTGGCGGTTGGTGGCGTTGTCGTCGACGATGAGCACGCTGCGGCCGGCCAACGCGAGGAGGTTCCGGGCCGGGTCGGGCGGGGTCAGGGCGGGGGCGGTGGCGACCGTCCATTCGAAGGCGAAGGTCGTGCCGACGCCGGGCGCGGACGCGACGGTGATGGTACTGCCCATCAGCTCCACCAGCCGCTGGCTGATGACGAGCCCGAGGCCGGTGCCGCCGTAGATGCGGGTGGTGGAGGCATCGACTTGGGTGAACGCCTGGAACAGCCGCCCGATCTTGTCCGGGGGGATGCCGATGCCCGTGTCGCGCACGCTCAGGCCCAGGCGGGTGCGGCCGGCGGGCGCGGGGGTGGCGCCGATTTCGACGACGACCTCGCCGCGTTCAGTGAACTTCAGGGCGTTGCCGACGAGATTGGTCAGGATCTGGCGGAGGCGCACGGCATCGCCGACGACCGTGGCCGGCACGGCTTCGTCGATCAGGGCGGCGAGGTCGAGGTGTTTCTGCTGTGCGCGGGGGGCGAGCGCTTCGAGGGTCTCCTCGACGCAGCGCCGCAGGTCGAACGGCACCTGTTCCAGCTCCAGGTGCGCGGAATCGATCTTCGAGAAATCGAGCACGTCGTTGATCAACGCGAGGAGGGTGTCGCCGCTGGAGCGGATGGTCTCGATGTAGTCCGCCTGTTCGGTCGTAAGCGGCGCGGTCTCGCGCAGCAGGCTGGTGATGCCGAGCACGCCGTTCATGGGTGTGCGGATTTCGTGGCTCATCGTCGCGAGGAAGGCGGCTTTGGCGTCGCCGGCGGTCCGGGCGTCCACGAGGGCGGCCTGGAGGGCGGCGTTTTTCGCCGCGAGCTCGGTGTGGGCCGTGTGCAGGGCGGTGTGGCTGTCCTTCAGCGCGAAGTTGTCCTGCTGGATGGCGATGTAGTGGTTGATCGCACCCGTCTCGTCCCGCACCGGCGTGATCGTGACATCCTCGGTGTAGAGCGTGCCGTCTTTGCGCCGGTTGACGAATTCGCCGCGCCAGCTTTGCCCGGCGGAAACGGTGCGCCACATGACGGCGTAATCGTCGTCCGGTTGGTGGCCGGATTTCAGCACGCGGGCGTTTTGTCCGACGGCCTCTTCCGGGGTGTAGCCGGTGATCTGGCAGAACGCCGGGTTGACCCACTGAATCGTGCCTTGGGCGTCGGTGATGACGACGGAGTTGACCGCCGCTGCCAGGGCGGCGCTGCGCAGGCGCATCGATTCCTCGGTGCGTTTCCGCGCGGAGAGATCGCGGATGATGGCGGTGACGAACGGGCCCTCGGCGGTCGTCCACGCGGCGAGCGAGAGCTCCACGGGAAACTCGCGCCCGTCCCGGTGGCGTCCGGTGAGCTCCACGGTCCGGTCCGGCGAGGGCTCCGCGTCGCCGGCCTGCACGCGCGCCAGCTCGGCCGCGGGTTCCGGCTGCGCGAGACTAGGCAGCAACCGCGACAGCGGGCGGCCGAGAGCTTCGGCCTCGGCGTAGCCGAAGATCCGGGTGGCGCCGCGGTTCCAGTCAACCATGTGACCGGCGCGGTCGGTGGTGACGATCGCGGCGTCGGCCGCATCGGCCAGAGCCCGGTAGCGGGCTTCCTGCGCGCGCTGGCGGGCCGCGGCGCGGTGTCGGAAAAGCGCGAGCTCAATGGCGGTGCGCAGCGCCTGCGCGTCACAGGGCTTGAGCAGGCAGTCGAAGGGCTCGGCCCCCTGGGCCTGTTCGAGGGCAGCGCGGTCGGACTGGGCCGCGAGCAAGACGACGGGCCGCCTCAAACGCTGCCGGAGCGCGCGGGCGGCCGTGAGACCGTGCTGCGCACCGGCGAGCGGGACGTCGATCACCACGAGGTCGGGCTGGAGGTGCTCGGCCAGGGCGAGCGCCGCCTCGCCGGAGGTGGCGGGGCCGAGGGGTTCA
>CAJAYO010000350.1 GCA_903948415.1 uncultured Opitutia bacterium
ACCAGCACCAGTGCTTGGCCCTGGGCGCCGGCGACGCTGACCACCGTGCCGCCGCCGGTCCCCAAGAGGTCGCCCCGGTAGGCGCCGGCCACCGCCGCGGTCGACCCGGTGTCGGACGTGAGTGCGACCGAGAAGCGCAGGCCGAGGGGCTCGATCGTGCCACTGAACCGCTCGTCGCGCACCGTGCCGCGAAGCAGCGCGTCCCCGGGAGCCGAGGCGATGGTCCGGCCGCCCGCGGCGGCCGCGACCGTTTTCGCCGCGACGGGCAACTCGACCGTGAAATTTCCGAGCGCATCCGGCACCACGGTGAACGCGCCCTGCACTCCGGCGGCGGGCAGCACCACCAGCAGCGTCGCACTCGCTCCGCCCGGCGCCACGGCCAACGCGATGTCCCCGCCGCGCGCCGCACCCTCCCCCGCCTGCACCGCGCCGAGGTAAACTTGCTGGGTCGGCGCCGCCACGGGCAGCATGCGATCCACGCTCGCCGCTTGGTAGGCGGCGTTGCCGGCCTGACTGAGACGCACGACCACGGTGCCCACGTCCGACAGGCTGAGCACGTTACCCGTCAGTTTCGCCGGCCCGCTGACCAGACTGACAACGACGGGCAAACCGCTCGACGCCGTCGCCGTGAGCGTCACCGCCGTACCCGCGACGAGCTTGGCGCCCGGGGTGAGCGCGAGGGTTTGGGGCGCGCCAAGGCTGGGCGCCGACTCGGCGATTGTGAGCGTGCCGCTGGCCTGACCCGTGTAGCCGGGGGCCGTCACGGACGCGACGACGGAGTAAACGCCGACGGCGGCCGGCACCACGGGCGAGCCGTTGTAGGTCACCGCGACGGTTACCCCGACGGGAGTCGTGGTGACCTGCACGGCCTTCGGCGTCCCGTCGAAAGCTTGCGCCAGTCGGCTCAAGGTGAGGGTAACGCTGACCGGCCCCGTCGTCGGCGTCGTCGGCGGGATCGGCGGGGTCGGCGGGATCGGCGGCGGGGTCGGCGGCTCGACGCGGACGGAGAGCGGGGCGGACAGCGGGCTCACATTGCCCACGGAATCGGTCGCGGTGGCCGTCACCGAAAACACGCCGGCCGACAGGTTCACCGAAGCGCTCCAGGCGCCATCGGCCAGCGCCACGACTTTGGCCCGTTCCGTGCCCTCCACAAAAACCGTCACCGTCGCGCCGCCCTCTGCGGTGCCGCGGAGTGCGGTGCTGCCGGCCACGGGCGCCGACGCCTGGATCACCGGCGCCGTCGGGGCGATGCTGTCGAGGCGCAAGGAGAAGGAAACCGTTTCGCTGGTCTGGGCCGGCGGGAGGGTCGCCGTGGCATTGAAGCTATGCTGGCCTTCGCTCAACGGCGCCGGCGGGAGGAAGCTCCACGTCCCGGCCGCGGTGGCGACGGTCGCGCCCAAGAAGCCCGGGCCGTCGAAGAGTTTGATGGTCGCCAGCGGCAAACCGGTGCCGGTGAGGGTCGGTTGCGCCCCCCGGAAGCCTCCGCTGGCCATCGTGAAGGCGGGGGCCGGAGTGATATCCAGATCCGAGCCCATGACGATCGGGTCCACAATAATCCCGTTGACCAGCAAATCGTCGTCGCCGCGCTCGCCGTCGCGGTAAACCAGGCGCACGATATCGGCCCGGCCGTCGCTATTCGTGTCGATCAATTGGCCGCCGGTGCGGCCGTCCCAGTCATAGAGGAAGAAGGTCTTCTGGGTCGAGTTCGCGAACTCGTAGCCGAACTTGTAGACGTGCCGCGGCACCGTGGCATTGGCCGGCAACGAGACGATCACCACCACCGAGCCGTCGGGTTGGAGCCGGGCGTTGGCGATTTCGAACTGAATCACCGGCGACACCGGGGTCCAGGTGACCGGCGCGGAGGAAAATTCCGAGACGGACAGGGCACTGACGTTTTTGATGCTGCCTTGGGCGTCAACGACCACGCCGTTGCGGTCGGCGCGGACGTCCGCGGGGTTGCGATCGCCGATGACGATGGACATGATCCCGGCGCCGGAGCCGTTGCCGGAAATGCCGCCGGTCGAGGGGGCCACGAAGGTCGCGACGCCGGTTTGGGAGACATCGGGTTGGCCGTCACCGTTGGCATCGCCCAAGGTGGTCTCAAGGGAATCGGCGATGCCATTGCCATTGGCATCGAGCACGAAGTTCACGGCATAGACCGGACCACTCGCGAGATCGGTCGGATCGAAGTTCACCCGGATCTTGACGGAAGCGAGGCTGTTGAAATCGGCCGCGAACACCAACCGGACCTCGTTGCCGGTCAGCGTGGCCGTCACGTTCTTTTGTTCCACCAACGAGAACCGCAGCAGCCGCTCCAGCGGATCGGTGAAGAGCGCGGCCAAATCGCGGGAGAGAGGGGCGGCGCTGGCGACGCGGATCTGCAGGGCGGCGGCCGAGGTCGGCTGGGGCACGAGGTTGGCGGTGGTCGCCGAGCGCACCAAACCGACCACCAGTTCGTCCACCGAGGTGTCCGTCGCCGTGTTGCCCGCCAAGTCGAGCGCGACCGCGGAAACCGAGTAGGTGCCTTCCCGCAGGGAGTCCACCAGCGCCACCGCCAGTTGCCAGCGCGCCTCCGTGGCAATCAGGGTGACCTGGCCCGTGGCGCTGGAGTAGCTCTTGCCGGCCAGGGTCACGGTCAGCGCCGCCGTATCGACGGGATCGTAGGTCCCGCGCAAGACCGGCGTGGGCGAAGTCGTGACGAGCAATTCCACGGTCGGCAACGAGGGCGGCGCGCCATCCACGATGAAGCTGATCTGCGCGGCCGGCCCGAGGTTTCCGGCGGCATCGGTGGCCGTGGCCTTGAGCGTATAGGCCCCGTCGATCCAGGTGACCACCGGCGTCAGACTCCATTCACCGGCCGCATTGGCCGTGGTGGAGCCGAGCACTTGCGTCCCATTCGACAGTTTGATGAGCGCCAGGGGTTCGGCGGTGCCGCTGAACGGACCCGCGACAGTCTTGGTCGGGCTCGGCACGGCCCGGAAGCTCGGCGCGGCCGGCGCGACGGTGTCCACGGTGAGCGTCACCAACCCGGAGGTTGCACTGGTGTTGCCCGCCGCGTCTTGCGCCACCGCGGTGAGCGCGTGCGGCCCCTCCGCGAGGTTCGTGACCGGGGTGACGCTCCACGCGCCGTCGACGCCGGTCTTGACGCGGCCAATCACGACGGCGCCGTCCTGCAGGACGAGCGTCGTCGCGGCTTCCGCCGTGCCGGCAATCACCGGCCGGAGGTTGGCCGTGGGCGCGAGGGGGGCGATCACCGGCAGGGCCGGCGCGGTCAAATCAATCGTGATCGCGACCGGATCGGAAGGCTGCCCCGCAATGCTGTTGCCCAAGTCGGTCGCGACGGCCGTGAGGGGGTGGACCCCTTCGGCCAGCGCCGCGCCGAGTGACACGGACCAGGCGCCGCCGGCGGAGGTCGTGGCGGTGCCCAGCAGGGTGGACCCCTCGAACAGCGCGACCCGCGTGTTGGTTTCCGCGGTGCCCGCGAGGGTCGGCTGACCGGAATTGAAGGGGCCGGCCGAGGTGATGACCGGCGGGGGCGGCCCGACCAAGGTGATCGTGAGGGCGGCGGGGGCGCTGGCCGGGCTTTCATTGCCCGCCGCATCCACGGCGAAAGCGGTCACGGGGTGGAGACCGCGATTCAAGGGGGCGGCCGGCACCACGCTCCATTGGCCGGCCTCGTCGGT
>CAJAYO010000351.1 GCA_903948415.1 uncultured Opitutia bacterium
CAGGAGCCGCCGAACGTTTTTTTGGGCGAGGCCCACGTGTCCCACGGGACGTCGTCGACGTGGAGCTTACGTTGCGCGAAGGGAGCGACGGGCCCGGCGGCGGGCGGCGGGGCGACTTTGGCGCCGGATGTGCCGGAAGCGGGAAGTTCGTCCTCGCCGTCGAAGTAGTCGGTCTCAGCCAGGCGGAAAAGTTTTCCGGGCGGGCGCAGGCTCCACTTGTGGGAGTCGGGATAGTGGCAGGCGTCGACGGGCGGGTGGTCGGCGATGATCAGGACCTCGAGCTCGGTGGTGCCGGTGTTGAGGAGTTGATGCGGCACGCCGGGCGGGTGGACGAAGACGTCGCCGACGCGGATGGGCGTGAGGCCGTCGGGTGTGCGCACGGTGCCGGTGCCGGCGCGGACGACGAACAGTTCCCACTGGCCGACGTGGAGGTGATAGGGGCAGACCGCGGCGGCGGGCGGGAGACGGCGGATTTGGAGGTCGAAAGGATGACCGCCACCCCACGGGCCGGTGTTGCGGAGGCCGCCGAGGGCGAGGGAAATGTTGCGGCAGTAGGAGTGAAATTTCTGGGTGGGCGAGTGCTGTTCGTCCCAAGGGAGCGTGTCGAGGTGGACGTGGTGCATGGGGGGTGGGCGCGGAGAGGGCGGAGGACGGGCGTGGATTTTTCTCCAGCACGGATGGAGACGGTTGGAGACGGATTCAATCGGGCAAGCGGGCGGGCCGGTGCAGCGGGGCGGTTTTCCGTGGGGGTATTGCGCGGACGGGGGCGGGGGATGCGGGGAAAGGACCACTCGCTCACGCTCGCGGCTACGGGCGGAGGAAGGAGAAGGACCACTCGCTCACGCTCGCGGCTACGGGTCAACGAGGGGCGCGCTATCGCGCGGGAGAACGGGACCGCTTGGGATTCTTCGGTTGGGTGGCCGAGGCCGGCAATAGCCGGGTGTGAAAACCGATTTCGCGTTTTGCGGGCAGCGGGGCGGGCGCGAGGAGCTGGCGGATGGCGCCGAACAGTTCGCGAATGGCGCCGTCGTGGGTGGCCAGTTTGCGTTCCAGTTCGGCTACTTTGAGGCCGAGCTCGCGGTGGCCGGCCAGCAGCTCGCGGAGGCGCACAAACGCGCGAATGATCGCGACGCTGACGATGACCGCGCGGGGACTGCGCAGCACGCTCGCCAACATCGCCACGCCCTGCTCGGTGAAGACCGTGGCGGGTTTGCGGGTGCCGCCGCGGCCGGGTTTTGATATTCCAGTTTGGAATAACAAAGCCCGGCTCTCTTCGAGCGTGAGGCGAAACGCGAAATCTTCGGGGAACCGGTCGGCGTTACGAGTCACTGCCTTGTTGAGATTGAAGGTCGTGACGCCGTAGAAACTCGCGAGGTCCGCGTCGCGCAGCACGCGTTTGCCCCGCACGATCAGGATGCGTTGCTGGATCGTTTCAGCCGGGATGAGTTCGTTCCCCGGGAAGTGGGGACGTCCCTTCGCTGAGGCTCGGGGCGGCTGGGCGCAGGGTTTGGCTACAGTCCGGCCACCTCGAAGCCCTTCCGGTAGGTGCGCCGGAGGTATTGGTTGGCGGCTTTCTCGTTGTCGAAGGAGAGCTTCGCGGCGTTCCACTGGAGAGTCGTCTGGGGGAAGCGGACGGCGACACTGCCGAGGAGGACGGACTCGGTGAGCGGACCTGAATAGCCGAAATGCGCGGAAGGTTTGCCGGGGCCGCCGACGATGGCTTCGGCCCAGTCGGACCAGTGGTTGGTGCCGGCGATGTCGGGCAGCTTGTAGTCCTTGAATTTTACCTCGGGGAAAAGTTTGGGCGGGGCGATGTGCGGGACGGAGAGCACGCCCTCGGTGCCGATGATGATCGAGCCCTGGTCGGGTTCGGCGCTCGCGGCGCGTTTCTTTTTCACGACTTTGCCGGCGTCGTCGACTTGGGTGACTTCGGCGGGTTTCGCGGCGGCGATGAGGGCGCGGATCTCGGCGGGCGGGCGGGCGTCGCCGTCATACCACGTGACGGGGACGGTGTTGCCGGCGGTGAATTTGGTGCCGGGGAAGACGTAACGGATGACGGCGTTGACGGCCCAGTTCCACGGGTCGGGGGCGGGACCCTCGGAGCGGACGGAGATCGGGGCGGTGAGGGCGAGGGCGTCGAAGACGGGGTCGAAGATGTGGCAGCCCATGTCGCCGAAGGTGCCGGTGCCGAAGTCGAGGCGCTTGCGCCAATTGCCGGGGTGATAGTGACCGGTGACGAAGGGGCGTTCGGCGGCGTTGCCGAGCCAGAGATTCCAGTCGAGGCTGGAGGGGATGGGATCCTTGCGGTCCGGTGGAGCGCCGACGGCGCCCCACTTTTTGTTACTCCACGTGTGGACCTCTTTCACTTTGCCGATGGCGCCGCTCTGGACGATGGCGACGGCCTGGCGGTAAACCTTCATGGAGTGAATCTGGATGCCCATCTGGGTGATGAGTTTTTTCTCGCGGGCGATCTCGGTGAGTTTGCGCGTCTCGTAGATGTTGTGGGCGAGGGGCTTTTGGCCGTAGACATGTTTGCCGAGCTGCATCGCGGAGTAGCCGATGGGTGCGTGCATGTGGTCGGGCACGGAGACGTTCACCGAGTCGATGTTGTTGGCCTCCTTGTCGAGGAGCTGGCGCCAGTCCTGGTAGATGCGGACATCGGGGAAGCGGGCCTTGACCTCGGCGACTTTGCCGAGGTCGACGTCGGCGACGGCGACGAGCTTCACGAATTCGTTGGCGGTGATGGCCTGGATGTCGGACCACGCCATGCCGGAGGCGCCGAAGCTGGCGTGACGGAGAACTTTGCTGGGGGCGGCGGCGTGGGCGGTGCGGGCGAAATAGGGGAACGCGAGACCGGCGGCGGCACCGGTGCCGAGGGTCTTGAGGAAGGTGCGGCGGGGGAGTTGGGGGGAGGGCATGAGAGGAAGGGGAGAGGGAGCGAGGGGGAGACGGGGAGACGGAAGGCGGGAGACGGGGAGGGGGGAATAAGGACGCCGGTAACTTTGTGGTTACCGGCGCGGGGTTGGCAATCTTCGGGATGGCCGGACCACTCGCTGGCGCTCGCGGCTACGGGCCGAAAGCCAGGCGGGTCAGACGGGCTCGTTGATGACGGGGTTGGTGAGCGTGCCGATTTTTTCGATTTCGATGCTCACGGTGTCGCCGGCTTTGAGCCAGATCGGGGGCGTGCGGGCGAAGCCGACGCCGTGGGGCGTGCCGGTGAGGATCACCGTGCCGGGCAGAAGCGTCGTGCTGGCGCTCAGGAATTCGATGATCGCGGGGACGTCGAAAATCATGTCGTCGGTGTTCCAATCCTGCAGCGTGTCGCCGTTGAGGATGGTGCGGATGCGCAGGGCATTGGGGTTCGGGATTTCGTCGCGGGTGACGAGCACGGGGCCGAGGGGGGCGAAGGTGTCGAAGGTCTTGCCGCGGCACCATTGTCCGCCGCCGCCGTTGCGCTGCCAGTCGCGGGCGGAGACATCGTTGGCACAGGTGTAGCCGAGGACGTAATCGAGGGCGTCGGCGCGGGAGACGTTTTTGCAGCGCCGGCCGATGACGACGGCGAGCTCGCACTCGTAGTCGACGGACGTGCTCGGGAGTTTGACGGGGATTTCGATGGGGTCGCCGGGGTTTTGGGCGCAGGCGGGATTCTTCACGAAGAGCACGGGGTGGGGCGGGGTGGGGCTGTTGCTCTCGGCGGCATGACGTTTGTAGTTGAGGCCGATGCACGGCAGGTAGACGGGCACGACGGGGGTGAGGAGTTTGCCGGGGGTGACGACGCGGTCGGTGACGCGGAAGTCGCCGTAGAGGTCGCCGGTGATTTCGCGGGCGGAGCCGTCGGGTTGGAGGGAGGCGTAGGCGGGACCGGCGGGGGTGAGGTGGCGGATGATTTTCATTGGGATTTCGGAGAAATGATGTCGATCCCGCGCAGTCCGAAGTGGGACGCGGCGGCGAGGAGGTGCCGGTCGTGGCTGTAAATTTCCTTCAGGCCGGCGTCGGCGGCACAGGCGAGGTGCAAAGCGTCGGCGGCGCGGAGGAAGGTGGCGGGCGGGAGCTGCAACACCTTGCGGCAGGCTTGCTCGATCAAGGTTGGAGGGAGCGGGAGATAGCTAACGAGGCGGTCGGCGAGATCCTGTTCGTGGCGGCGCCAGAGCCTCGTTAGTTGAGCAGCGGTCAGCAGGCCTTCGCGCTGGTGGCGTTTGAACGCGGTCATGAGTTCAAGCCGGCCGTGCTCGGCGCAGACCAACCCGCCTTGGTGAGCAAAGGCCTTGAACAATTCCTCGGAGCCGGCCTCGCGCACGTAGAGTTTGGCCAGATAGGATGTGTCCCAGTAGATCATCGCCCGTCGCGATCCTCGGAAATGAAAACGGTGGAGTCGATGGAGCTGACGGGCATCCATTTCTTGCGGGCGGCCCAATCGATCACAGCGGCGGGACGGGTGGGCTCTAGGTGAGGCTGCAAAGTGGCGATTTTTTCGCCGCGGTCGGTGACGATGACAGGGGTCGTGCGAGCGGCCCGGACCCAATGGCCGGTGCGGGCGTGGAGTTGCTTGATCGAGATAGTCTTCACGGCGGCCAAGGTGTCACTGGTTACACCTTGGTCAAGCCGGAGGTTGTCGGGCTCTACGCCTTCGTCTCCGCGTAGGCCTCCATGCCGAGGCAGGAGCAGACGAGGTTGCGGTCGCCGTAGACGTTGTCGACGCGGCCGACGCTGGGCCAGAATTTGCTCGCGCGGGTGAAGCGGTCGGGGAAGGCGGCGGTCTCGCGACTGTAGGGACGGTCCCAGGTGTCGGAGCAGACGGCCTTCGCGGTGTGCGGGGCGTGCTTGAGCGGGTTGTGGGCTTTGTCGGACTCGCCGTTCACCACGGCCTGCATTTCGGCGTGGATCGAGATCATCGCGTCGCAGAAGCGGTCGAGCTCGCTCTTCGCTTCGCTCTCGGTGGGCTCGATCATGAGCGTGCCGGGGACGGGGAAGGACATCGTGGGCGCATGGTAGCCGTAATCCATGAGGCGCTTGGCGGCATCTTCGACTTCGAGGCCGTGTTTTTTCCAAGCGCGGAAATCGACGATGCACTCGTGGGCGATGAGGCCGGCGTTGCCGCGGTAGAGGACCGGGAAATAGGGCGAGAGGCGGGCGGCGACGTAGTTGGCTTTGAGGATCGCGTGCTTGGTCGCCTCGGTGAGGCCGTCGGGGCCCATCATGCGGATATACATCCAGGAGATGACGAGGATGGAGGCGGAGCCGTACGGTGCCGCCGAAACGGCGCCGATGGGCTGAGGACTGAGAGCGGAGGGCTGAGCGCCGGAAGGAAACGCGACGGGCGTGACGGGGTGCGAGGGGAGGAACGGCGCGAGGTGCGCGGCGACGCCGATGGGGCCCATGCCGGGTCCGCCGCCGCCGTGCGGGATGCAGAAGGTCTTGTGGAGATTGAGGTGGCAGACGTCGGCGCCGATGTGGCCGGGGGAGGTGAGGCCGACCTGGGCGTTCATGTTGGCGCCGTCCATGTAAACCTGGCCGCCGTGGGCGTGGATCGTGGCGCAGATGTCTTTGATCGAGGACTCGAAGACGCCGTGGGTGGACGGGTAGGTGACCATCAGCGCGGCGAGGGCGTGGGCGTGGGCGGCGGCCTTGGCGGTGAGATCGGCGACGTCGATGTTGCCGTGGGCGTCGCAGGCGACGGGGACGACCTTGAAGCCGCACATGGCGGCGCTGGCGGGATTGGTGCCGTGGGCGCTGGTGGGGATGAGGCAGATGTTGCGGTGGCCCTCGTGGCGGGATTCATGATACGCGCGGATGACCAGGAGGCCGGCATACTCGCCCTGCGAGCCGGCGTTGGGCTGGAGGGAGACGGCGGCGAAGCCGGTGATCTCGGAGAGCCACGTCTCGAGGTCGCGGAAAAGTTTCGCGTAGCCGCGCGTCTGCTCGGCGGGGGCGAACGGGTGGAGTTTGCCGAACTCGGGCCACGAGACGGGGAACATCTCGGAGGTGGAGTTGAGCTTCATCGTGCACGACCCGAGCGAGATCATCGAGTGGCAGAGGGAGAGATCCTTCGCCTCGAGCCGCTTGATGTAGCGGAGCATCTCGTGCTCGGTGTGGTAGCGGTGGAAGGTCGGGTGCGTGAGGAACGACGAAGTGCGGGCGTGGGGCGCCGCGAAGGCGGCGAGTTGAAGCGTGGAAGGGGACGTTGAAGCGGAAAAATCCGGGCTCGCGGACTCGCCGAAGAAGGAGAGGAGCGTCGCGAGGTCTTCGACGGTGGTGGTCTCGTCGAGGGAAATGCCGACGGTGTAGGCGTCGAGGCGGCGGAGATTGAACTTCTTTGCGGCGGCGGCGGCGTGGACGCGTTCGGCGCCGACGTGGGAGACCGTGAGCGTGTCGAAGACGGGCTCGGCGTTTACTTTGGCGCCGAGTTTCACGAGGCCGTCGGCGAGGAGGGCGGTGAGGAGTTTGACGCGGCGCGCGATTTTTTTCAGGCCGTCGGGGCCGTGGTAGACGGCATACATCGACGCCATGACGGCGAGGAGGACCTGGGCGGTGCAGATGTTGGACGTGGCCTTGTCGCGGCGGATGTGTTGCTCGCGCGTGCCGAGGGCGAGGCGCATGGCGGGGTCGCCGGCGTTGTCCTTGGAGACCCCGACGAGGCGGCCGGGCATCTGGCGTTTGAAGGCGTCCTTGGTGGCGAGGAAACCGGCGTGCGGTCCGCCGAAGCCGAGCGGGACGCCGAAGCGTTGGGCGGAGCCGACGGCGACGTCGGCGCCGAATTCGCCGGGGGCGCGGAGCAGGGTGAGTGCGAGGAGATCGGCGGCGACGATGGTGAACGCGCCGGCGGCGTGGGCGGCGACGAAGAAGCTTTCGAAGTCGTGGATCGAGCCGGTGGTGTCGGGGTATTGGACGAGCACCCCGAAGCACCGCGCGGTGGGCTGAAAGCTGCGGTGGTCGCCGACGACGACGTCGATGCCGAGGGGTTTCGCGCGGGTGCGGACGATGTCGATGGTCTGCGGGTGGCAGGCGGCGGAGACGAAGAACGTGGGGTGGGTGTCGGCGGCGCCTTCTTTGAGGCGGTGACACATCATCATGGCTTCGGCGGCGGCGGTGCCCTCGTCGAGCATGGAGCCGTTGGCGATTTCAAGGCCGGTGAGGTCGGTGACGAGGGTCTGGAAATTCAAAATGGCCTCGAGGCGGCCCTGGGAAATTTCGGCCTGGTAAGGCGTGTAGGCGGTATACCAGCCCGGGTTTTCGAGAATGGTGCGCTGGATGACGCCGGGCGTGAAGGTGTCGGAGTAGCCGAGGCCGATGGCGGTGCGGAAAACTTTATTCTCGGTGGCGAGGGCGCGGAGTTCGGCGAGGGCGGCGCTCTCGCCGAGGGCGGACGGGAGCGTCATGGCACCGCGGCGGATGTGGGGCGGCACGGCGGCGTCCACGAGGGCGTCGACGGACGCATGGCCGAGGAGCGCGAGCATCGCGGCGGTGTCGGGGGCGTGGTCACCGGTGTGGCGGCGGGCGAAGGTGTCGGTGGGGGTCAGGAGGTCGCGGAGCGTGGACATGGAGAGAAGGCGGAGGGTAGAGCGGAGCGGGGGCCGCGCAACCGCGATTTGGGGGAAAGGCGGCGGAAAAGGGGTTGTTTCGCGGGGCGAAGCCGGTCTGTTTGCGGCGCATGACGACGAAGCAGGAGCGGGCGGCATGGATCGATGGGCGGTTGGCGGAGCTCTATCCGGAGACGCCGGTGCCGTTGGACCATCGCGACGCCTACACGCTGCTCGTGGCGGTGCTGCTCTCGGCGCAATGCACGGACAAACGGGTGAATCTGGTCACGCCGCACCTGTGGGCGTTGGGCGACACGCCGGAGAAAATGCGGCGCGTGCCGGTGGCGGAGATCCAGGCGGTGATCCGGCCGTGCGGGCTGTCGCCGCAGAAAGCGAAGGCGATTGCGGGGCTGTCGCGGATTTTGGTGGAGGAGCACGGCGGGGCGGTGCCGCGGACGTTTGAGGCGTTGGAGGAACTGCCGGGCGTGGGGCACAAGACGGCGAGTGTGGTGATGGCGCAGGCGTTCGGGGTGCCGGCGTTTCCGGTGGATACGCACATCCACCGGCTGGCGCAGCGGTGGAAACTGACGAACGGGAAGAATGTGGAGCAGACGGAGGCGGACTTGAAGAAGCTGTTTCCGCGGGAGCATTGGAATGCGCTGCACCTGCGGATCATTTTCTACGGGCGCGAGCATTGCTCGGCGCATGGCTGCGACGGGACGGTGTGCGAAATTTGCCGGACGGTGGTGCCGGAGCGGCGACGCGCGGTGCGGACGAAAAAATAGGGACAAGGGCGGGGCCGGCCGCGCGGGCACGGGGCGACCGATTCGGCAAGCCGGGAAGAGCGCGCGGCAAGATAAGCGGAGCCCGCGCCGGTGGTTTGGCGACACCTTCGGCGGGACAGGCTTTCCCGGTTCTCCCTGCTTCCGCTTCCCGCGCGGGCCGTGGGCGTCCAGGCCGTGCTCGCGAGCCTCGGGACCGCGGTGAGCGACGGTCGGCTCGTGCGCACGCGGGAGAATTCGGAGGGCGATGGGCTGGCGGGTTCGATGAAGGGCCCGATGTTTGTCGCGGTGACGTCGCTGATTTTCCCTGCGTTGATCCGGCGGCGGGTGGAGCGCTTCGCGGCGACGGAGACGGCATTGCGGACGAGCGACGAGCGGAGGAAGTTGGCGTTGGGAGGTTCCGGCGAAGGCGTGTGGGACTGGGACGGAGCCACCGGCAAAGGGTTCTATTCGGCGCGGTGGAAGGCGATGCGCGGCCACACCGCGACCGACCTGGGGGACCGGCCGCAGGCGGGGGACTCGCGCGTGCACCCCGAAGACCGGAGCCGCGGGCGGCGGCGGTTTTTGCGCCGCGTCCTCGGCAAGAAGCCGGCGTTGGTCTGGGAGCACCGGATCCGCGCGAAGCCGGGGGCGAATATTTGGGAGCTGGCGCGGGCGCCGATCAGCCGGTGCGGGGAGAATGGAGAGCCGCTCCGCACGATCGGCACGCAGAGCGACCTCACGGCGCCCACGGATGCGGAGGCGCGGAGGGCGGACGCTGGCGGCGACGCCGGAGAGCGGGGTGGTCCGCTCCGCGACCAAGTCTCCCGGAAACTGCGTGGGGTCGGTCAGCTGGTTGTCCCGGGTCGAATCCATCCGCAGGCAGTCGTCAAACAGCCGCCGGATGAGTTCGTGGGTGGATGGGTCCATGTGGGTCGAGGCGGGGGATGCGATCCCGGGCCGGTCGCCTGGGCCGGAGCGACGGGGCGTTTTTTTTCGAAAGGGCCCGCCGCGTCGGTGCGTCGTTTGGACGACGTGATGCCGAAATTGCCCGGCAGGCGGGGTGGTGGGGGCCCAATCCGTGCGCAGGGTTGACCAAGAGGCGCGCAGGCGGGCGATGGGG
>CAJAYO010000352.1 GCA_903948415.1 uncultured Opitutia bacterium
AATCGCTCGAGCTTCAGCGGGTAGGATTGGTAGGCGTTCCACTGGCAGACGATCACGTCGCCGTTGGCGAGGACGCAGACGTCGTGGCCGTGGTCGATGATGGGTTGGTCGCGGTTGAGCGGGGTCAGCCGGCCGTCGACGTAGGTGGGCGCGGTGCCGCCGGGTGCGCTGATGACTTTCCCGGCGGCGTCGAGGATGACGGTGAAGCCGGAGGGGTTGTTGGGGAGCTTGCTCGCGACGGGATCTTTCGACCAGCAGACGCCGGCGTAGAGTTCCTGACCGGAGATCACGGGACGGCAGACCATGCAGCCCGGGACGGGAAGGGTCTCGAGATATTGGCCGTCGAGCGTAAAGCGGCGGAAGCAGAGGTCGGCGCGCGAAGTGACGAGGAGGGTGGCTTGATCGGCGCCGGCGCGGAGATCGACGGCGATGCCGTGGGCGTTGTTGAGGCGCTCGTTTTCCGGGACGCCGTCTTTGCCGCCGAAGCGGGCGAGGAATTTGCCGTGGTGATCGTAGCGGAGGACGAAGTTGGAGCCGTAGCCGTCGACGACGTAGATATCGCCGTTGGGGGCGACGGCGGTCTCGGTGGGGTTGAACGGCATCTTTGGTTCGTAGGCGCCGACCGACATGGGATGGCTGATACTGAAGAGCTCGCGGCCGGTGAGATCGATTTTGGTGACGCGGCCGGTCTGGCGGTAGCCGCCGTTGCCGGATTTCCAGAGGCCGGAATCGCAGACGAGGAGGAACTCGGCGCCGTTTTCGCGGGCGAGGGTGAGGCCGTGGCCGCCGGGCCAGACGTGGCCCCAGGAGGTGAGGATCGTGCCGTCGGGTTTGAACACGAGCATCTGGTTTGTCGGGTGGTCGCCGATCATGAAGAGGCGACCGTCGGCGACCTGGACCATTTCGTGGCAGTTGAGGATCGGGTGGTGGCGGCCCTGGCCGGGGGCGACCCAGTCTTTGATGACGCGGTAGCGGAATTTTCCGTGGCCGACGATCGTGTCCTTCTTCGGATCGGCGGCGGCGCGCAGCGGTTGGAGCCAGGTGGCGGCGGCGGCGGTGGAGAGACCGGCGAGGAAGTGGCGGCGGGTTTTCATGGGGAAGGGGAGCGAGAGCGTGGCGGAGAATGGGCCGTTGGCCAGAGCGGAGGTGCGGAGGCGAAGAAGCGCGCGCCGCGGTCGGTGGGGGCCGGGCTTATGGTAGGCGGACGACGTAGCCGCAACCTGGGGGCGGGCGTCTTGCCGCAAATGATCACCGCGCTTCGTTTTGGCTGGCTCGTGTCGTTGGTCGGATTGGTCGGGTTGAGGGGTGCAGCCGGCGCGGCGGTCGAAACGGCCGAAGTTGCGCGGCGGGTGCGCGAGATCCCGGTAACGCATCCGCGTTTGTTCCTGCCGGCGGGTGGCGAGGCGGCGATCCAGCAGCGCGTCGCGAGCGATCGGGTGTGGCAGGGCTTGCAGGCGGGGCTGCTGGCGGAAGCGGACCGGCAGTTGACGTCAAAGCCGGTCGAGCGGGTCCTCATCGGGCGGCGGTTGCTCGACAAATCGCGCACGGCGCTTTCGCGCGTGATGCACCTCGGGCTGGCGTGGCGGTTGACGGGCGAGAAAAAATATCTGGAGCGCGCGCGGGCGGAGTTGCTCGCGGTGGCGGCGTTTACGGACTGGAATCCGAAACACTTTCTGGATGTGGGCGAAATGACGGCGGCGGTGGGGATCGGTTATGACTGGTGCTACAATGCGCTCGATGAGCCGACGCGGCGCACGCTGCGGGAGGCGATTCTCGTGAAGGGGCTGAAGACCAGCCAGACGACGAATGCGTGGACGAAGGCGACGAACAATTGGAACCCGGTGTGCAACGGGGGCATCACGATCGGCGCGCTGGCGGTGGCGGAGAGCGAACCGGCGCTGGCGGCGGAGCTGATTGCGCGGGCGGTGAACACGGTGCCGATCTCGATGCACGAGTTCAGTCCCGACGGGGCGTATCCGGAAGGACCGGGCTACTGGGGCTACGGCACGACGTTCAACGTGCTGTTGATCTCGGCGCTGCAGTCGGTGCTCGGGACGGATTTCGGGCTTACGCAGCAGCCGGGGTTTCTGGCGACGGCGGACTACTCGCTGCACGTGACGGGGCCGTCGGGTTACTCCTTCAACTATTCCGATTGCGGGCGCGGCGGGCAGGGCGTGGCGGCGGCGATGTTCTGGTTCGCGGCGCAGCGCAAGGAACCGTATCTGCTGTGGAATGAGTGGCCGAAGATTGCGGCGACGGCGAAGAAATCGAGCCGGGGCGGGCGCGATCGCACGGATCCGATGCTGATGCTGTGGATGGCGCCTACGCAGGAAAAACCGGCGGCGCCGCGAGCGCTCTCGTGGTCGGCGCAGGGTGTGACACCGGTGGCGTTTCATCGGAGCGCGTGGACCGCCGAGGCGAGTTACGTGGCGATCAAGGGCGGCACGCCGTCGGCGAGTCATGCGCACATGGACATCGGGGCGTTTGTGATGGATGCGGACGGCGTGCGGTGGGCGGACGATCTCGGCATGCAGGACTACCATTCGATCGAGTCGAAGGGGATCAACCTCTGGGGCAAAGGGCAGGATGCGGATCGTTGGAAGATTTTCCGCCTCGGCACGTCGGCGCACAGCGTGCTGATGGTCGACGGGCAGCCGCAACGCTACGACGGCCAAGCGCCGATCGTGCTCGCGAAGACCGGGCGCACGGTGGTGAACCTGGACCGTGTTTACCAAGGACAACTCGCGCGCGCGCGGCGCGGCGTGGTGTTGCACGCGGATCGTTCGGTGGTCGTGCAGGACGAGATCATGGCGCGGGGAAAAACGGCGAGCGTGCGTTGGGCGATGGTCACGCGGGCCGACGTGAACATCGATGGCGCGGGGCACGCGGTGCTCACGCAGGAGGGCAAGAAGCTGGGCTTCCGCGTGCTGGAGCCGGCGGGTGCGGTGGTGAAAATTTATCCGACCGATCCGCCCCCGGCGGCGACCGATGCGCCGAATCCGGGCACGCGCATGGTGGGCTTCGAGGTGGCGGTGGGTGCGGGCGCCACCCAACGCATCGTGGTGCAACTCGTGCCGCGGGATGCGGGGAGTGCGGCGGCAGTGAAGGCGCTGGCAGAGTGGTGAGGGGGTGGCGTGTTGATGATGGCGAAGGAGCCGAAGCGACTGCGGCAAGCCACCGCGGGTTCACCGAGGGATTGCCGCAGTCGACCGGATTCCGCGGAACACTCCTTGTTTGTCATGGCGCGCCCGGCGCGGCGGGCGTGGCAATCCAGCGGGAAATTCAGATGGATCGCCACGTCGGTGCGCTCCTCGCTCTCGCGAGGACAATCCGAGGGGTTCATTTTTCTCACGCCGCAAGCTCGCTTGCTGCGGACTCTTGCAACGACAACCGGCGACGCTGGCGTGCGTCAGTTTACGTTTAGCCCGGATATTTCACACGCAACTTGACCAAACCGATTTCACAGAGGACACGGAGCCCAGGCCACAGAGCTCACAGAGCGGACAAGGTGTTTGGCTCCGTGTCCTCGGTTTGGACCTCTGTGCGCTCTGTGAAAAAGGAATTTCTTCAGGAAAGTGTGATTGATGCGGGTTAGGGCGTTCCGATCCCGCCACTCACGAGGCGGGCTACGCAGGCCAACGGATGTCCGGCGGATCCCGGCCGCGAGGACGCGGGAGTTAATTTCCCTTTTTCTTTTTGTTTTTCTTCGGGGCGCCGCCACCGGAGTCGGGCGCGCTGGCGGGGGCTTGTTCGGCGCTCCATTTATCCCACTTCGCCTGCAGCTCTTTCACTTTGGCGGGTTGGGCGGCGGCGAGGTCTTTCGATTCACCGATATCGGTGGCGAGGTTGTAGAGCTCGGGTGAGCCGCTGCCGCCTTTGGACACGACGAGTTTCAGGTCGCCGTCGCGGATCGCCCATTGCGGGCCGTAGCGCCAGTAGAGGGTTTGGTGGGGGCGGGCGGGGTTGGCGCCGGTCAGGTAGGGCATCAGGTCGACGCCATCGAGTTGCCAGGAGGCTGCGGGTTTGCCGCCGGCGGCGACGAGGGCGGTGGGAAGGACGTCGAGATTCATGACCGGGAAGTCGTAAGTCTTGCCGGCGGGGATTTTGCCTTTCCATTGGGCGATGTAGGGGACGCGCGGGCCGCCTTCGAAGGTGGTCATCTTGAAACCGCGGAGGGGACCGTTGTGCGAGGTCGTGCTCGGGGTGGGCCCGCCGTTGTCGGAGATGAAGAACACGAGCGTGTTTTCCTCCTGGCCGAGCGCGCGGATTTTTCCCATCACGCGCCCGATGGCGTCGTCCATCGAGGCCATCATCGCGGCGAAGAGCTGGCGTTTCTCGTCGGTGATTTTCGGGAAACGCTCGAGGTATTTCTTCGGGGCCTGCAGCGGTGCGTGCTGGGCGTTGAAGGGCAGGTAAAGGAACCACGGCTGGTTTTTGTTTCTCTCGATCCATTCGATCGAGCGGTCGGCATAGGCGTCGGTGGTGTAGAAATTCGGATCGGTCACGGCCTGGACGTCGTTGGAGACGCGGGAGTCGATGAAGTTGGTCGGATGGAAAAACGGCGTGTTGTTGAGGGTGCCGTAGAATTCATCGAAGCCGCGTTGGGTCGGGCGGTTCTCGGGTTGACTGCCGAGGTGCCATTTGCCGACGGCGGCGGTGGCGTAGCCGAGGGCCTTCAGGCGGGTCGCCATCGTGGTCTGATCGCCGCGGAGGCCGACGGTGTTGGCGGTGGAGTTGAACTCGTGGCCGAAGCGGGTGGGGTAGCGGCCCGTCATGAGGCCGGCGCGCGAGGGGCTGCAATACGTCGCGGCGACGTAGCCGTGGGTGAAGCGGAGGCCGTTTTTTGCGAGCGAATCGATGTGTGGGGTCGGGATGTCCTGGGTGAAGCCCTGACAGCCGAGTTCGCCGTAACCGAGGTCGTCGGCGTAGAAGATGACGATGTTGGGTTGGACGGCGGCGCGAACGAGGAGCGGGGCGAACAGCGAGAGGACACACGCGAGACGGACGAGGCAGCGGGTATGCATGGCGAGGAGCGAAGGGGCGGGGTTGAGGGGACGGGGCAATGACGAAGGCGGAGAACCGTGGCTTCAACGCAGAACGCCGCGGATCGGCCGGAATGTGCGCGGGAGGGAGGAGGCGAGCGGGGAAAGGTTCGGCTGCGGTTTCGCGGCCGATGCCGGTGCACCCCGGCCAGAACGAGCACCTCATCGATGATGCCGACCAGGCGGAACGACGACATGATGGCCATCCTCCACCTGCGGGCGAAGCGTGGTGAAGCGTGGTCTTGTCGGCGGTCTCGAGCAGCCGGCCGAGAATCTCCAGCCGGCGGGTCAGCGTAGGCAGCGGGCGCTGCAGATCGTGGGCGCGGTAGGGGCGAAGGCATCGAGCTCATCCATCCGCCCCTTCTTTTCCAGCCGCGGGGCGATGGAGTGCAGCCCTTCTGCTTCGCTAATCGGCTTGGTGATGAAGTCCGCCGCACCCAGCTTCAGGCCCCGGCGGGTGGTGGCGCGGTCGACCTTGGCCGAGATGACGCTCACGGGAATCGCCCGGAGGGCTTCTTCGCCGCGAAAGGTCGCCAGCAGCTCAACGCCCGTCATGCCCGGCATGTTCCCATCCGCAATGATCAGCGCCGGCCGATCGCGCCGCGCCGAGGCGAGATCTGCGGTGCCGTTGGCGGCGGCGGCGGAGGAAGCATTGAGCTCCAGGATATCGACCAAGGTCGAGCGCACGGGCTCGTCGTCCTCGATGACAAGCATCGATACGGGATGGAGCGGGTCATGAGGGCGACGGCGGCGCCGGAAGGCGGGGCAAAATCAACGTGAAACGACTGCCGGCGGGGTCGGCGGGTTCGACCGCGATCGTGCCGCCGAGCATGTGGGTCATGCGCTTGACGATGTTGAGGCCGAGGCCGGTGCCCTTGATGTTGCCGACATTGGACCCGCGTTCAAAAGCTTCGAAGATGCGGGGGCGATCGTTTTCCGGGATGCCGATGCCCTGGTCCTGGACGCTCAACGTGGCCTGGGCAGGTCCGGCCGCCAGAGAGACGGTGACGGTCGAGCCGGCGGGCGAATAGCGCACCGCATTGCTGAGCAGGTTGGAGACGATGTGATGGAGCAAGTTCAGATCGGTGGGGAAAGCGGTCACTTCGCCGGAGACGTGAAAATCGATGGCGTGGGCCTCGCGGTCGCCGAGCCGAATCTCCTCGATGAAGGACTGCACCTGTTGCTGCAGGTCGGCCGGCGCGAGGTTCATCTCGACGCGGTTCGCATCCATGCGATTGAGGAGGAGCACCTCGTCCAGCATCTCGGTCATGCGGTGCAGGGAGGTGGTGATTCGGCCGAGGAGCTCCCGGCGTTTGGGCGGGGCGAGTCGTTCGAAGTGGTTGTTCAGCAGTTCCACCGAGCCCAGGGCCGCGGTCATCGGCGTGCGAAACTCATGCGAGGTGACGGAAATGAAGCGGGTCTTCATCTCGGAGATCTGGCGCTCCTGCTCCAGCATGGCGGCCGACTCGGCCTCGAAGCGCTTGCGCGCCGTGATGTCGCGGACGAAGACGACACATTCATCCGGCCCGATCGCGGAGGCGCGGAACTCGGCGACCAGCGGGCCGGTGGCGAGGGGCACTTCGGCCTCGGTAATGATGGCGGTGCTTGCCTCGATGGCATTGGCGCCGGCGGCCAGGGCGGTCTGCAGCAGCGCGGCGGGCAGGTCGGTGCCTGCCCGGGCGGGCAGTGCGGGCGCCAGCGCCGCCAGTGGCGTCGCCCCTTTGGCGGGCCGAAAATTGACCAGCGTTCCGTCGCGGTGCAGCCGCATCACCAGATCCGGGATGGATTCCAACAGCGCCTCGATTTCGCGGTTGCGCGCGGCGAGTTCCTCGGTGCGCTGCACCACCTTTTGTTCGAGCTCGATGTTGAAGCGCTCGAGTTGGGCGCGGGCCTGCTGCTGCAGGGTGATGTCGCGGACCGCGGCGACCGCGAGGAGTTGTCCATCCCAGCGGAAACTCCGATGGCTGATCTCGACGGGAAAAGTCGTTCCGTCCGCCCGGCGGTGCCATTGCAGCGGCACATAGTCGGGGACCCCCTCGTTCGCGGAAAGCTGCCGGCGATTTTTTCGGGTGGCGTCCGGTTCGGCGGAGAGGTCTTCGGTCTGGAGGGTGAGGAGACGCTCGATGGGATAGCCGTAGCTCTGGGCCGCCGCCTGATTGGCCAGGGTGATGCGGCCGGAATCGGCGGCGTAGACGAGGATGGCATCCAACTCGAGATCGAAGAGCTCCCGGAAGCGCTGTTCGCTTTGCCGCAGGGCGTTTTCGCTCCGCTTGCGTTCGGTGATATTACGGGTGACGCCGAGCAGGTGCGTGACCCGGCCGGCCGCGTTGGTCAGCAAGGTCGAGGAAATTTCCGTGGGCACCACGTGGCCATTGCGGTGCGATTGGTCGACCTGATCGATCTGGGTCAGGGCGGACGGGTCCCCGGCGGCAAAACGGGCCAACCGTGCCGGCAGGTCGCGCTGGGCAAAGGCCGCCGACTCGGGGGTCAGTACGTCCGCCAGGCGTTGCTGCATGACCTCCTCCGGGGTGAAGCCGCGCAACTTGAAGACCGACGGGCTGCAGTAGTCGAAATGGTCCGCGGCCAGATTGTAGAGCCAAATGGAGTCGCTGGTATTTTCCGCGATGAGGCGGTAGCGCTCCTGGGTCTCCCGCAACGCGGCCTCGGTGCGTTTGATCGCGGTGATATCCTCTTTCAGGGCGACGTAATGGGTGACCACGCCGGCCTCGTCGGCCACCGGGGTGATGACGGCCCGCTCAATATAGATTGCGCCGTTTTTCCGCTTGTTGGTGAGCTCGCCACGCCACACCTCGCCGCGCGTAATCGTGGCCCAC
>CAJAYO010000353.1 GCA_903948415.1 uncultured Opitutia bacterium
CCGATTGTCAGCGGCGGCCGGATGTTTGTCTCGACGGGCTACGGCAAAGGCGCGGCCCTGTTCGCCCTGGGCGCCGGTGCACCGGAGGAAGTGTGGCGCGCGCGGGCCTTTCGCACGCAACTCAACGCGGCCGTGCTCCACGAAGGACACCTTTACGGCGTCGACGGCGACACGACCTCGATCGCCTCGCTCAAGTGCCTGGAATTCGCGACCGGGAAGGAAGTCTGGGCCCACAAGGATTTCCGCACCGGGGCCCTGAGCATGGCCGACGGCCGGCTCATCGGACTCAGTGGCACGGGTACGCTGATGATTGCGCCCGCCTCGCCGGCGGGCTTCGCGCCCACCGCCACGGCCAAGATTCTCGACGGCAAGTGCTGGGCCGCGCCGGTGTTGGCCAACGGCCTCATCTATTGCCGCAACACGCGCGGCGACATCGTCGTCGTCGACGTGCGCAAGAAATAGCCCGGGCTCAGCGCCGGGAAAATTTCCGTCGGCGCAAGCGTTGGTCAGAACGCGAACGTGCTGGAGAGGGTCCAGCGGGTTTCGTTGGGGATGCGGATGACGGCAACGGTGCCGTCGGGATTTGCGGTCACGGGGATGTCTTCGCCGTTGCCCCAGGCGTTGCGGACGTTGAGCTGGAGGCGCCAGTCGATGTTGTTGAAAATCTTGCGGCGGTAGCCGACCCAGAAATCGCCGGCGAGTTCTTCCGGTCCGTAGAACGGATGCGCGAGGTCGGGGAACTGGGTCTGCATCACGGGATCGGTATTCGCGATCTGGCTGGTGTTCGTGTAGAGCTTGTTGGTCGCGACGATTTTTTCCTTCAGCGCCTGGCCGGTGAGGAAGGGCGCGCCGATGGCGATCTTGTCCTGCCAGCGGACGGAGGTGCCGACGCTCATCGCTTTCAGGATCGGATTTTGGAAATCGCGGAGATCGTAGGTGGTGGTGAAGTTGGCGCGCCATTTGCGCTGTTCGGGGGAGACGGCGCCGTCGCGGGCGAGGGTGGCGGCGAGGGCGTTGCCGACGTTGCTGGCGAAACGCGTGGCGGCGGTCTGGCGCTCGGGGAGCGCGGGGCCCTGGTCGATGCCGAGGAGATTGAACTTCACGAGATTGGCGTAGACGGCGTCGGCGACCTGTTTGGTGAGCTGCGCGGAGCCGCTGACGACGGTCTCCTGTTTCGCGACGTTGAAGGACACGCGCCAGCGGTTGGTGACGTTGCCGACGAGCTCGGCTTCGAGGCCGCGGGCGTCGAGGTCGCTCGTGTCGGTGAGGCCGGCGATGCCGTCGGAGAGGACGGCGGTGCCGGCGGCGTTGAGGCGCATGTTTTTCAAGGTGCGCGTGGGCTCGGGGTGGAGCTGGAAGAGTGCGGCGTAGAGCTGTTGGTAGGAGCTGTAGCCGGCGGCGGTGACGCCCGGGATCGTGTTGAACGCGATGCCCTGCGCCTGGGCGGTGACGTAGCGGTCGGCCATGAAGCTCGGGTAATTGTAGATGCCGGCGGTCGCGCCCTGGGCACTGTTGCTGCTGTTGGTCTGGACCGTGTGAAATTCGTTGACGCGGAGCGAGACGCGGCGGTCGAAGAATTCGACGAGCACGCCGTATTCGCGCGTGGTGCCGGCGGGGGCGGCGATGATGGCGCCGTTGAGATTGGAGCGGATATTGACGGGATTGAAGTTGCCGGACGAGTTGAAGAACCCGCCGAGTTCGATGCCGAGCGGGAGGCGCTTGGTGAGGAAGCGCGGGACGCGGCCGACGGTGCTCCAGGTGAAGTTGCGGCCGCGTTCGTCGAGGTTGGGCCGCGAGTCGAGGCGCAGGGCGGAGGTGTTGAGCGAGTCGTCGGGGTTGCGGGTGTTGCCGAGGCTGGAATACGTTTTCAGGTGGTCCCAGCGCCAGCCGACGACGCTGACGAGATTGTTTTTGAAGAAGTCGCTCTTGAGGCTGAAGGACTGGGAATCGATGAGCTGGCGGCTCTTGGAGTTGCCGTTGAGGAAACGCGCAACGGAGAGCGGCTCGGTGACCATGCCTTTGCCGGTGAAGTCAAAAAAGCCGACATTGTAGACGTCGCCGGTCTGGGGCACGCGGGCGTCGACGACGTTGGTGATGCGGACGTCGTTGAGGGAATTGGCGGCGAGGACGGAAGGCCCGAGGTATTGGACGACGATGGGGGTGGTGCGGAAATTGCCGCTGTTGGTGGACTGAAAGACGTCGGTGTTGAGGTTGCGGGTCGTGCTGGTCCAGCCGGTGGCGTAGCTGAAGGTGGCGGCATCGTTGCGCTGGCGGGTGTGGAGGCCGGTGAAGACGTGGTTGCCGAGCGGGAGGCCGAAGAGCTTTTTGCCGCGGTCCTCGAAATCGAGCCGGTAGAAGGCGGTGGCGCGAAACGCCTCGCGCAGGCCGGTCTGCGTGCGGTCGGTGATGCCCTGTTGGCTCACGAAGGGGCGGCCCACGTTGGGATTGGGTTGGTCGTTGGAGAGATACTGGGCGACGTCGATGGCGATGCCGCCGCCGGGGGCGCCGCCGCCGTTGTCGCCGAAGGAGAACGGGAGGAGGCGCGTGGAGCGGGTGCGCTGCTGGTTGTAGGCGAGTTCGACGCCGCCGCGGCCGCCGAAGAGCTCCTGGGTGAAGGCGAGATTGCCGACCTGGAAGACCTGGTCGATGTGGTTGAGGCCGCCGCTCAGGAGTTTGCGGCGGTAGTCGAAAATGGCGGGGTTTTGGAGCGTCTGCCCGACGAAGCCGACGGGGACGAGGCTGCCGCTGTAAAACGTGTCGATGGCGTCGCGCCGGTTGGGATTCTGGGCGTAGCGGATGCGGCCCATGATGCCGGCGAGATTGGCGAGGGCGGGATTGGTGGAGCTGGCGTAGCCGGGGCGCTGCTGTCCCGGAGTGTCGAATACGACGGGGATCTGGATGAAGTAGGGCACGCCGATGCCGGGTGTGGCGGCGACGATGGCGGCGGAGCTGAGGCGGTTGTCGACCGTGACCTTCGGGCGGTAGGCGAACGTCGGGGAGCCGGCAATGAGGCGTGGGTCGATGTTGGTGCCGGGGATGGCGGCGATGGCGGGATTGGGCGCCGAGAAGAAGTTCACCATCGAGTTCACCGGCGGAATGACGTTGACGGGGTTGGACTGGCTGTCGCCCAACTCGCCAGAAGCGCGCACGGTGGACTTGCCGAACCACGAGGGCTGTTTGCCGTCGCGCAACACGACGGTGAGGGCGCCGTAAGCGCGGCGTTTGCGGTCGAAGGCGGGTTCCTGCTGGTAGTTGTTTTGCTCGTTGACGGTGGCGATGCGGAAGGCGACGCGGCCTTTTTCGAGGACGCGGTTGAGGTCGACGGTGCCCCGGTAGGACTGCATCGAGCCGTAGCGCGCGCCGATTTCGGTGCGGTTGCGCTGGAGCTGGGGCTGGATGATCGAGCCCTCGATGACGCCGGCGGGATTGCCGATGCCGAAGAGGAGGGAGTTGGGGCCGCGGCTGATGGTGACGCCGGAGGAGTTGTAGGCGTCGAACGGGATGTCGGTGACGAAGTAGTCGCGGGTGGTGGTGGCGGCGCCGATGCCGCGCACGCGGTTGTTGCCCTGCGGATTTTCGCGGCTGTCGGACTGGTCGGGCCGGCCGCCGGCGGTGGCGCCGCCGGCGAAGTTGCCGGACACGCCGCCGATTTCGGTCGCGGTGGTGAGCGAGAGGAGTTCGCCGAGATTGGTGGCGGCGGTGTCGCGGAGGAACTCGGGCGTGACGATGCTGATGGCGGCGCCGACATCGCGGAGGGCGGTGTTGATGCGGGTGCCGGCGAGCGTGCTCGTGGCGGCGTAGCCGACGTTGTCGTCTTCGCTGACGACGAAGGGATTGAGTTTCACGGCTTCCTCGGTGGCGGGGGCCGACGGCGCGGGGGAGGGCGGAGGCGTGGGCTGGGCGAGAAGCGGAACGGCCAGCGCGAGGAGCAAAGCGGTGCCGAGGCGACGGTTGGGGAGGCAGGTCATCGGGGGATGTAGGGGGATTGTGAGGCGGATGAAAAGGCGGTTTCCGGAATAATCGCCGGCGAGTCCGAGGACCCGGCCTGAGCGCGTAGATCGGGATTGGCGGTGGTGGCGAGATGGGGCACGGTCTGGCCGAAATGAAACCCCCGCTTTTCCGGATGAATAAATGGCTCTGGCGATTGGTCGCGTGCGGCGTGCTGGGGCAACAGGCCCGGGCGGCCGATAGCATTGGCGGCAAGGAACCGGCTCGGGCGGCGCGGTCGGTGCACCTCCAGTGGAGCGCGGCGGAGAGCGAGGCGTTTTATGTGGAGGCGACGGTCGCGCGATCGACGCCGGGCACCTATGTTTCGGCGATCGGTTGGAGCGGCGGCTACTTTGGCCTGCAGGAACTGCGCGACGGGAAGACGGTGGCGATTTTTTCGGTGTGGGATCCGACGAAGGGCGATGACCCGAAAGCGGTGAAACCGGAGGAACGCGTGGAGCTGTTGCACGCAGGCGCGGGCGTGCGGATCAAACGCTTCGGCGGCGAGGGCACGGGCGGGCAGTGCATGGTGGATTTTCCGTGGGTGGTGGGCGAGCCGGTGCGGTTTCTCGTGCGCGCGGAGGTGCAGGAAGCGCTGGGGATCGTGGGCGGGAAGACGGCGTATGCCGGCTGGATTTTCGATCCGACGCAAAAGGCGTGGCGGCACCTCGTGACGTTTCGCACGCGCAACGCGGGCAAGGGGCTGCGCGGGCTCTACTCGTTTGTGGAAGATTTTCGGCGCGACACGAAAAGTGCGGACGACGTGCGGCGCGCGCAGTTGGGCAATGCGTGGATGAAGCCGCGCGGGGGCGAGTGGCAGGCGGTGACGCAGGCGAAGTTCACGGCGTCGCGGGCGGACTGGGAGGCGCGCGACACGATCAATGCGGGGCCGGCGGGTGACGGGTTTTTTCTCGCGACGGGCGGGGACACGCGGCGCGTCAC
>CAJAYO010000354.1 GCA_903948415.1 uncultured Opitutia bacterium
CGCTCCGCGCGCGGCTTCGGGGCGGGAAACGGAAGCCGCGCGGCGGAGCGCGCGGCCCACCGCGGAGCGTGGGGCTGCCTTGGGGGGGGCGACGGTGAGGCGATGCGCCGGGGTTCGCGATGGAGCGGGAGCAGCGGCGGAGCGAAGGTGGGCCGGGCGCTCCGCGCGCGGCTTCGAGGCAGGAAACGGAAGCCGCGCGGCGGAGCGCGCGGTCCGCCCCGAAGGGCGTCTGACGAAATCGCGCTCGCGGCGGGCGCGGGGCCCGGCATCGTGGGCGGCGTGTTACCCCGGCAATTTTTCTTTCGGGCGGCGTGGTGGTGGAGCGCAAGCGTGACCGGCGGGTTGCGGGCGGCCGACGGCGCGGCGGCGGTCGTGTGGCAAGTCGACGACGTGCGGAGCATCGGCGGGCGGGCGACCGAGGTCATCGGGGCGCCGCGCGTCGGGGAGGGCGCGGTGGTGTTCAACGGGGAAAGCGACGGGTTGCTGGTGTCGGCCAATCCGTTGGCGGGACTGCGGGTATTTACGGTGGAGGTGTTGTTCCGGCCGGCGGAGGACGGGCCCCCGGAGCAGCGGTTTTGGCACGCGCAGGATACGGCGACGTCGCGCGCGCTGCTGGAAACGCGGCTCGACGGGATGGGCTCGTGGTGGCTCGACACCTACCTGATGAGCGTCGGCCAGGACGGGCGGACCTTGATCGACCCCAAGCGGAAGCACGCGACGGGGAAATGGTATTGGGTGGCGCTGCGCTACGATGGAAAAACGATGGCGCACTTCGTCAACGGGGAGAAGGAGCGCGAAGGTGCCGTGGAGTTTGCGCCGATGGATGCGGGCAAGCTGTCACTTGGCGTGCGGCAGAACCGGGTGCATTGGTTCAAGGGGGCGATCCGCGAAGTGCGGGTGACGCCGGCGGCCCTTGCGGAAGGGGCGTTGCAGCGGGTGAAGAAGTGAGCGGCGGGGCCTGCGCGAAGAGCCCGGGCTGAAGCGCCGTGCTACGAAGAGCCCGGGCTGAAGCACCGTGCTACGAGGGGGGGCGGTCAGCGGGCGAGGCGGAGGATCACGTAGGGGGCTTCTTTCGCGAGGTCGGGCCACTGGGTGCCGCGGCCGGCGCGGTTGGTGACTTCGACGAAATACATGAAGTCCCACTCGGGCACGAGGAAGGCGGCGGGGACGGTGGCGGCGTATTCGTCGGGCGTGCCGGTGGGCGCCAGGGTGAGGGTGGCGTAATCTTCGAATTGGGTGACGTGGCGGTAGCGGAGCGTGACGGACGCGACGCCGGCGGGGTCGAGGACGCGGACGACGAGGCGGAGCGGGGTGCCGGGGCGGACGCCGGTGGGCGGAGTGTGTTCGACGCGGGGCAAATCGGCGGCGGCGGCGGGGGCGGGCTGCCAGACTTTTTCCTTCAGCCACGAGGCTTCGGGCGGGCAGCACATGGCTTCGAGATCCTTGTAGTCGTTTTCGAGGCGGACGAGTTCGTCGCGCCAGTGGCCGCAGAGCGCATGGTTGCGGGCGCCCATCGCGAGGTCGAAATGGTAGCGGTCGCCGGCGGCGGTCACGATCCCGCGCCAGGCTTCGACGGAGGCTTTGGCTTCGAGGGTGGCGGCGTAGAGTTCGGCGAGGCGTTGGCCGCGGAGGAAGAGATTGTAGTGGACGGCGGCGAGCGAGCGGCGGGCGTGGAAGCGGGCGAGCTGCGCGAGGATTTTCAGGTCGGTGACGGTGGCGTCGAATTCCTTGCCGCGCTGCGGGCCGGCGGCGGATTCGGCGGCACGGACGGAGGCGAGGATGGCGTCGGCGGTGGCGTCGAACCAGCGGCTGGTGGCGTCGGGCGTGCGGCGGGTGGTGACGCCGCCGGCGAGAAGGCGGCGGGCGGCTTCCTCGAAGCTTTCGAACTGCTGGACGTCGGTGCCGGTGTTTTTCGCGTAGGCGGCGAGCGAGGGGCCGAGGCTCTGGCGTTCCGCCCAGCCGCGGGTGGTCGGAAACGCGGCGTAGGGATAGACGGCGGCGACGATCATCGGGAGGACTTGGGAGGCGCGGTGGAGGCCGGCGGAGAGGTGCGGACCGGCGGCGCCGAAGCGTTGCGCAAAAGGGCGGTCCCAGGTTTCGGCCGGGGTGGCGGGATTGTAGCCGACGCGGCCCCAGACCTGGTAGAAGTGCCAGTAGCGTTCGAACTCGTAGTCGTAGTGCCGGTAGACGGACGGCATGAGGTCGAAGGTCGGCATGTCCGGGCGCTGCGCTTCCATTTTGGTCGCGAGCGGTTCCTGGATGTCCCAGTTGGGGCTGTCGTAAAGGGCGGTCGCGGCGGAGTAGCGGCGGACGTAGTCGGGGTCGGCCCAGAGGAGGACGCGGGTGGTGCCGCCGTTCCAGAGGCGCCAGGAGATTTGGTAGCGCTGGGGATAGCGGAGGAGGTCGGCGTAGCCGTGGCGGCGGTCGCGCTGGTTGGGCGGGTTGACGTGGGTGGGGTGAAACGGGAGGCCCATCTGCTCCATCCAGTGTTTGGTCTCGAGGCGGAGGTTCACGCCGAGGGAGACGGCGGTGTCGATCACGCTGTCGGGCGTGCCCTTGGCGCGGGCTTCGACGAGGAGGCCGGGGCGGAGGCGCCGGAGCGCGGTGAAGACGTCACGCCAGAAGCCGTCCATCTCGGTGCGTTTGAGGCCGGACTCTTCGTGGACGCGGAACTGGAGGCCGTCGATGGCGGGGACGCGGGCGAGGAGTTCCTGGAGGGAGGCGAGGGTGTAGGCGCTGAGATTTTCCGTGGTGACGCCGGTGACGGTGTGGGGGACGGGGCGGCCCTCGAAGTCCTTGGCCCATTCGATGCCGCCGGCCTGGACGCCGGCGCGGTAGATGTGGTCCCAGAGGCCGAGGCTGACTTGGATGCCGCGGTCGTGGGCGAGTTCGATGAGGCGGTTGAGGGCGGCGAGATTCTTGCGCTGCTGGGCGGGCGTGAGGCCGACCATCCTGACGCCGGCGAAACCGGGTGTATTGAAGAAATACGGATAAGGCGGGGCGAGGAAACCGCCGTTTTCATAGCCGAAGACGATGAGGAAACGGTTGAAGCGGCTGGCGGCGAGGAGGTCGAAGTAACGCGTCCAATAGGCTTCGTCGTAGAAGCGGCTCTCCCAATGCGCGCGGTTCATCGTGTAGACGGAGAGGGAGCGGTCGCGCACGGCGGGCTGCTCGGTGACGTCGCGGATTTCGGAAAAGGGCGTGGCGGGATTTTCGGCCCAGGCGACGCGGTCGGCGGCGTCGAGGAGGGCATACATCAGGCCGCGGTCGTCGGGGGCGGAGAGGGAGAGGAGGGCTGGGGCGCCGGCTGGTTGGAGGCGAGAAATGGCGAGGGACTCGGGGACGGAGAGGCCCGCGGTGGGTTTTGTGGATACGCGGATCTGAAGGGGACTGGTGGCCGGGTTCCCTTGGTCGACTTCCCAGCCGCGGGCCCGCAGGGCGGCGGAGAGTTTCGCGAGGCCGTGTTGGGTGGCGCGTCCGGGGGTGGGATCGGTGACGAGGGAAAATTTCCGCGGCGGCTCGGCGGCGGTGGCGCCGAGTGCACTGAGAAAAAGGACGAGGCAGAGCGCGGCGAGGGGCGAAGGGAGGCGCATGGAGTGGACGGGCAAGAGAGGGGGAGACCGAGCCTTACGTCAGAAGGGGTTGGCGCGCTGGCAGAGCTGGAGAGCGACGCCCCAGGGGTCGCGAAGCATGATGAGCATCGAGCCGTCGGGCTGGGGGGCCTCGACGAAGAGGGTGGCCCCGGCGGTTTCGAGGCGGGTGCGGTCGGCGCGGGCGTCGGTGGACACGACGGCGAAGTGGAAGACGAGGGGATGTTGCGAGGGGAAGTCCGTCAGGGTGGCGCTCGGATTCGTATAGAACTCGACGACGGTGCGGCCGGTGCTGTCGGCGAGGAAGGTCGTGTAGGGCGCCGCGGTTTGTTGGCGGGCGACGGTGAAGCCGAGGTGGGCGACATACCAGGCGGCGTGGGCGCGGGTGTCGGGGACGTTGAGCGCGAAGTGTTCGAATTTCATGGGGGCGGCGGGATCGAGCGTGGCGGGCGGAGCGCGGCGGTCAACGCGGCGGTCGGGGAGATTGGGCATTGCGCACGGGGCCGGGGAACGGTGGAGTGCCGGACTTCCCCTATGAAAATTTCCCGTAGAGCGAGGGCGGTGTTGTGCGGCATGGTCGGGTGGGCGGGCGGCTTGGTGGCGGCGGAGACCGGACCCGCGCGGCCGAAACAGGATGCCAAGGGCAATCCGATCCGTTACGCGGCGACGGGGCATGCGTCGAACTACGACGAGACAAAAGTGGGGCGCTACGTTTTGCCGGATCCGCTGGTGCTGGCGAACGGCCGGCCGGTGCGCGATGCGGCGACGTGGAGCAACGTGCGGCGGCCGGAGCTGATCGCGGTGTACGAGCGGGAGATTTTTGGCGCGGTGCCGGCGGGTGCGCCGAGCGTTCGGGCGGAAGTCGTGGCGACGGAGGCCGACGCGCTGGGCGGCAAGGCGGTGCGCAAGCAGGTGGTCTTTCACTTTGGCGCAGGCGAGCGGGCGGTGGCGTTGAACGTGTCGCTGTATGTGCCGGCGAAGGCGGCGAAGCCGGCGCCGGTGGTGTTGCAGTTGTTGTTCAGCAATCCGCCGGGGATTCCGCAGTTGGCCAAAATGCCGTTCAACGATGCGGTGCCGGTGGAGGACATCGTCGGCCGCGGGTATGCGTACGCGGCGTTTCGGTATTCAGAGGCGCAGGGGGACCACGCGAAGACGTCCGAAGGCGGTGTGCAGGCGCTCGCGTACGGGCCGGGGCAGACGCGGCCGGCGGCGGGTGAGTGGGGCACGATGGCGGTGTGGGCGTGGATGGCGAGCCGCGTGCTCGACTACCTCGAAACCGAGCCGACCGTGGACGCGAAGCGCGTGGCGCTCGTGGGGCACTCACGGCTGGGCAAGACGGCGTTGTGGGCGGGCGCGCGGGATCCGCGGTTCGCGTTGGTGTTTGCGAGTTGCGCGGGGGAGATGGGGGCGTCGCTGGCGCGGCGCGACTACGGGGAGAGCGTGGACGATGTGGCGGCGAATTTTCCGTGGTGGCTCGTCGCGACGTTTCCGAAGTATGCGGGGCGCTGGAACGAGCTGCCGGGGGACAGCCATACGGTGATCGCGCTGAATGCGCCCCGGCCGGTGTTCGTCACGGGTGGCACGGAGGACCAATGGGCCGATCCGCACGGAGAGTTCCTGGCGTTGGTGGCGGCGGGGCCGGTTTATCGGCTGCTGGGGCAGAAAGATGTCGGGGCGACGGTGCTGCCGGCGCTCGATGTGCCGCTGATCTCGGGGTCGCTGGGGTTTCTCTACCACACGGGGAAGCACGTGATCACCGCGGGAGACTGGCGGGCGTTTTTCGAGTTTACCGGGCGGCATTTCGGAGTAACCGGCCGGTGACCAAGACGCGGGTTGACGTTGGGCCGGGCCTGTGGGTTAAGTTTCGCCGTTTCCTTTTCCCCGTAACCGCGTCTGGCGGCAATGTCGTCTGCCATCCGCTCCATCCCAAAAAAAACATCCGGCCCATGAAAACCTGGTCACGCAAAGATTTCCTCAAAGCCTCGCTTATCGGCGGGGGCGCCGCGCTCGTCGCGGGTCAAACCCGGCTCTACGGCCAAGTGGCCGGGGCCGCCGGCAGTGCGAATGGCGACATCCGCGTCGCGGTGGTCGGCATCAATTCGCAGGGCGCGGGCCACATGCGCGATTACCTGAACAAGCTGCCAGGTTCGCGGTTGGTCGCGATCTGCGACGTCGACAGTGAGGTGCTCGCGAAGCGGGCGGCCGAGTGCGAGAAGGGCGGCGTGAAGGTCGAGACCTACGTCGACTACCGAAAACTTCTTGAGAACAAGAATATCGACGCGGTGGTGCTTGCGTCACCGAACCACCAGCACTCGCTGCAGACGATTTGGGGCCTGCAGGCCGGCAAGGATGTTTATTGCGAGAAGCCGCTTTCGCACAATGTCTGGGAGGGCCGTCAAGCCGTGGCGGCAGCGAAGAAGTCGACGAAGAACATCGTGATGGCGGGCACGCAGAACCGGTCGTCGCTCGATATTCAGGAGGCGATCTCGATCCTGCGTTCGGGGAAACTGGGGAAGATCCAGTGGGCGCGCGGTCTGTGCTACAAGCCGCGGGACAGCATTGGCAAGACGACGGGCCCGCAAAAGGTGCCGGACAGCATCAATTACGATCTCTGGACCGGTCCGGCGGAACTCACGCCGCCGCGTCGCAACGGGACCAAGGGACCGGTGCACTATGATTGGCACTGGTTCTGGAACTACGGTGGTGGCGACATCACGAACCAGGGTATTCACCAGATGGACGTCGCGCGCTGGATGCTCGGCGAAGCCGGTCTGCCCTCGAGCGTGGCGAGCTTTGGCGGTCGCTTCGGTTATCTCGACGATGCCGAGACGCCCAACACCCTCGTATCAGTGTTTACTTACCCGAGCGCGCCGTTGATTTTTGAAGTGCGCGGATTGCCGATGAAAGCGGGCATGAAGGCGATGGACGCCTACCGCGGTTCACGGGTCGGTGTCGTCGTGCAATGCGCCGGCGGCTATATCACGGTGAGCGAGTCGGGCACGGCCAACATCTTCGACAACGACAACAAGAAGATCCAGGGGCTCTCGAATGGCGGCAACGGATCGCATCGCGCGAACTTCGTCAAAGCTGTGCAGAGCCGCAAAGTGGTCCAAGGGCTCGTCGAAGAGTGTCATTACTCCTCGGCGCTCTGCCATCTGGGCAATGTGTCGTTCCTGCTCGGCAAAGAGCAGGCGAACTCGGCGATTGCCGAGGCGGTGAAGGCCGACGTTTCGTCGTCGGAAGCGTTTGGCCGCGTGCTGGAGCATCTGAAGGCGAACGAAGTCGACACGGCGAAGACGAAGACGGTCAAGGGACCGCTGCTGAAGATCGACGCGAAGACGGAAATGTTCGTCGGCTCCGAAAAGACCCTCATCGACGCGGCGAACAACAACCCGCTGCGCAAGCGTGCGGGCCGCGGAGCGTTTACGATTCCGCAGCTGGCGTAACGTTGGTTCGGCGTTTTTTTCATGCAACCGCGGGGCGGGGCTCGGGCCCGGTCCGCGGTTTTTTCGTGGGCGCCGGGAGGGAGGCGGGGCGGGGGCGCGACCGGGGCCGGGCGGACTAAAAACCGGTGACCGTGGCATAACCCTCGCGCGGCGGCGGCCGGTGTGCCTATGTCGTCGCCCCGATGTCCCTGTTTCCTCCCGTTGTTCCTCCCTGTGCCGGTTGCGGCGTGTGCTGCCACCTGTTGGTGGAGCTGTTGCCCGGCGACGACCAGGTGCCGGAGGAGTATGTGGTCGAACACAGCGGTGTGCGCTGCATGGACCAGCACGGGGACGGGGCCTGTGTGGCGCTCGATCCGGAGACGCGGCTGTGCACGATCTATGAC
>CAJAYO010000355.1 GCA_903948415.1 uncultured Opitutia bacterium
CCGGTGCCCCAGCCCCAGCAGATGGTCCACCACCGCCGCCATCGCCGCCGCCCGATCCAGCGAAACGGTATGGGCGTTCCTCAGCCCGAAATGGTCGATCACCAGATGCGGCGTCCCGTGCGCGATCAGTTCGCCGATCCGGGCCTCGATCTCCTCGCGGTGAAAATGCCCGATAAACACCACCGCCTCCACGCGCATCGACAAAAAGTGCCGCACCACCTCGCGTCCCATTCCCGGCGCAAACACCTCGATCAACGACGAAAATCCGCGGTCGCGCAGCAGCTTTTGCAACGACGCCAACTTGCGCACCGCCGGCGGCGTGAGCAGATCCTCCACGCAAATCCCCACCATCGCGGTGCGCTTGCCCTTGAGGTGCAACGCATGGGCGTTCGGCGTAAAACCCGTCTCGGCCAGCGCCCGCTGCACCCGGTCGATCGTCTTCTGCTTCAGCCCGGGCTGGCCGTTCAACACCCGTGACACCGTCGTGCGCGCCAACCCGACGTGCCGCGCGAAATCCGCGGTCGAACGCAGCGGGACGGACGGTTTGGGCTTCATCGCTTTCGGCACGGGGAAAATCGGAATTGCCCCCCAGCATGTCCCCGGCCGCTTTCCCCTGTCAATGACCCGGCGGCGCCGGTCCCCGCCACGCAGCTCGGTTTCTTGCCGCGCGCGGTTTCTCCGGGGTGGGCCGTGCGCTCCGCGCGCGGCTCAGCGCGTCACGCCACGACCTGCGATCCACCGCCCGCGGAGCGGCCGGCCCACCTCGGAGGGCCCTTGCAGGAATGCGAAAGGCGCCCTGCGCCCGCCCGCCCCGCACTCCACCCTTGACGCGGACACGTGTCCTCCCGACCGTCCTCATCCTCGTCCTTTCGCGCGCCCCTTCGCGCGCGAGCCCGACCGCCCCCTGCTCCCCCGACCTTCTGCCCGCTTCGCCGCCCCTCTGATCGTTGTGAACACCCGTCGCCGCTTGACCCTGACTCTGCTGTTCCTCGCCCTCACCTCGGCCCTGCTGTCGGCAACCCGCCCCGCCGTTTTCAACATCCTCGATTACGGCGCCGTGCCCGACGGCAAAACCAAAAACACCGCCGCCATCGCCGCAACCATCGCCGCCTGCGCCCACGCCGGCGGCGGCACCATTCTTTTCCCCGCCGGCAAATACCTCACCGGCTCCATCATGCCCGAGAGCAACCAGACGCTCCACCTCGAGGCCGGGGCCGAACTCCTCTACAGCGGCGACCCCGCCGATTCCCCCCTCGTCGCCTCGCGCTGGGAATGCACCAACGTCTTCACCCACGCCTCCCTCATCTACGCCGAGGGCAAACACAACATCGCCATCACCGGCCGCGGCACCCTCAACGGCCAGGGCTGGAACTGGTGGTGGCGCTCCAACTCCCGCGGCCGCAAATCCCCCGCCGGCCAAGACGCCGCCGCCAACCAGGCCGCGTGGCGCGCCCTCTACGACCGCATCGAAGCCGGCGAAAAACTCGCCGCCGCCGACTTCACCCAGGCCGCCCAATTCCTCCGCCCTTCCCTCGTCGGTCTCTATCACTGCAAAAACGTCCTCGTCGCCGACATCACCCTCTTCAAGTCCCCCATGTGGATGCTCCACCCCGTCTACTGCGACGATGTCGTCGTGCGCGGCGTCCGCTTCGTCTCCGCCGATCCCGAGGGCCAGCCCTCCGCCGAGGGCGAGGGCCCCAACGGCGACGGCATCGACGTCGACTCGTGCCGCAACGTCCGCATCTCCGACTGCTTCTTCAACACGAGCGACGACTGCATCGTGATCAAGTCCGGCCGCGACCACGACGGTCTCCGCACCAACCGCCCCACCGAATTCGTCACCATCACCAACTGCGTGATGTATCAGGGCCACGGCGCCGTCGTCATCGGCAGCGAGACCTCCGGCGGCATCCGCAACATCACCGCCAGCAACTGCGTCTCCGTCGGCACCGACTGCGGCATCCGCATCAAATCCATGCGCGGCCGCGGCGGCGTCCTCGAAAATTTCCGCTTCGACAACTGGGTCATCGAAGACGCCAAGAAACAGGCCTTCGAAATCAACACCCGCTACAACCCCTCGCCCGACGCGCCCTTCGGCAAAACCACCCCTGTCTTCAAGAATTTCTCCTACTCCAACATCACGATCAAAAACGCCGCCCAGATCGCCAAGATCGTCGGCCTCCCCGAAAAAGCCATCGAGGAACTCCGCTTCACCGACATCAACGCCACCGGCAAGATCGGCTTCATCGTCGACCAAGCCACCGACGTCGAACTCCACCACGTCCGTATCGCCGCCACCTCCGGCAGCCCGATCTCCATCGAAAACTCCTCCAACCTCGTCCTCGACGACGTCTCCCCCCGCGCCGCCCAATCCACGACGCCCGCCATCGCCGTCACCCACTCCACCGACCTCGTCATCCGCAATTCCCGCGCCGCCGCCGGCACCGGCTCCTTCCTCTTCCTCACCGGCGCCAAGACCGCCGGCCTCGTTCTCACCGCCAGCGACCTCACCCGCGCCAAGACCGATGTCGAATTCGGCAAGGACGCCTCACCCCAGTCCGTCACCCGGAAATAATTCACCGGCACCGACCCGGCGCCGGACGGTCAACCCATTACGAGAATTTACCGCCCCCCGGATAGTTGCCTTACTCTGCGACCCGTTTGCATGCCCCCCGCCCCGCCCCTTTTCAGCTGACCGACCAAAACCCAACATGAACCAAACTAAACTCCTCACGACCCTCGGCCGCGCGTGCTTCGCACTCGCCGGCCTTTTCCTCGCCGGACTCGCTCCCGCGCAATCCGTCTCCACCGGCACCATCGAGGGCCGCGTGCTCAACGTCACCACGAGCCAATACATCAACAACGCCCGCGTGACCATCGACGGCACCGCGTTGGAGACGTTCACCAACCAGTCCGGCGAGTTCCGCCTCATCAACGTCCCGCCCGGCACCGCCAAGCTCAAGGTGCTCTTCTCCGGCCTCCCCGCTCAGGCCGAAACCATCACCGTCGCCGCCGGCCAGACCGTGCTGCAAAATTTCTTCCTCACCGCCTCCCAATCCTCCGCCAACCAAACGGCGAAAGACATGGGCGACATCATCAAACTCGACGCCTTCACCGTCGGCACCTCCCGCGAGACCAACGCCACCAACATCGCGACCAACGAGCAGCGTTTCGCCCCCAACATCAAGAACGTCGTCTCCTCCGACGCGTTCGGCGATGTCACCGAGGGCAACGTCGGCGAGTTCGTGAAATATCTCCCCGGCGTCACCGTCGACTACGTCGCCGCCGACGTCCGCACCATTTCCGTGCGCGGCTTCGCTGACAACTTCACCAACGTCACCTCCGACGGCGCCCGCATGGCCAGCTCCGCTTCCGGCAGCACCATCCGCACCTTCGAACTCGAACAGGTTTCCATCAACAACGTCTCCCGGGTCGAGGTCACCAAGGTCCCCACGCCCGACCAAGCCGCCGACAGCCTCGGCGGTTCCGTGAACATGGTCAGCCGCAGCGCCTTCGAATCGGCGACGACCCAGTTCAAGTATCGCTTCTACACCAGCTTCAATTCCGAGGACTACCAGGTCTTCAAGAAGACCCCCGGCCCCGGCAACGAGAAGACCTTCAAGGTCCTCCCCGGTTTCGATTTCAACTACATCGCCCCGCTCTCGAAGACCTTCGGTCTCGTCGTCAACGGCCTCTCCTCGAACCAATTCAACGAGCAGCACCGCTCGCAGCCCACCTGGCGCTTCGTCGGCGCCGGCGCCACCGTCGCCAACCCCTACCTCCGCCAATACCAGGTGCAGGACGGCCCGAAAAACACCTTCCGCGATTCCTTCAGTATCAAGGCTGATTGGAAGCCCGCCCGCTACCACGTCCTCTCCGCCGGCGCCCAGGTGAACTACTACCACTCCTTCTTCGCCAATCGTAACACCAACTTCGACGTCGGCAGCAGCGACGTCCCCACCCCCGCCACCGGCACGCCCCTCACCTTCGGCCGCGACTTCACCTACGGCGCCACCGGCCGCGGCACCGTCACCCAAGGCGGCTCGTTCCGCGACAAATACGGCGCCACCCGCGCCGCGAATGTGAACCACACCTACAAAGGTCGGGAATGGGAAATCGAGTCCGGCCTCAACGGCTCCATCTCGAAAACGTGGTACCGCACCAGCGAGCGCGGCCACTTCTCCGGCGTGAACACCAGCCTCCAGGGCGTCTCCCGCGTCCTCTACGATGGCATCACCTATCCCGTCCCCGCGAAATTCACCGCCCTCGACTCCGCCGGCGCGAAGATCGATTACAACAATCCCGCCAACTATCGCCTCACCACCCTCGGCAATACGCCCGTCGATGCCCGCGATCAATTCACCGCCGCCCGCGTCAACGCCAAGCACGCCATCCCCTTCCTCCCCTTCCAAGCCAGCGTGAAATTCGGCGGCCTCGTCCAAAAGCAAAAACGCGACATCACGAGCCACAACGAATCCACCACCTTCGTCGGTAAAGACGGCCTCGCCAACACCGCCGACGACAGCCTCGCACCCTACGTCGACACTGGCTACTTCGGCGAAGACAGCGGCTACGGCTTCCGCCTCCCCTTCGGCGACGCCTACAAGCTGTGGGAGGAAACGAAAGCCAACCCCTCCTACTTCGCCAAGACGCCCGCCCAGGCCGTCACCAACGAGACCAACCGCATCAACGGCTCGCTCCAGTTCTCCGAGAAAATCACCGCCGCCTACACCCAGTTTGAGAGCCGCCTCCTCAACAACCGCCTCGGCATCGTCACCGGCGTCCGCTTCGAGAAAACCGACGACACCGGCCGCGGCCCCCTCATCGATCCCGACGCCCCCTTCGTTCGCGGGGCCGACGGCAAGTTCACCCTCGTGAACGGCGCCCGCGTCCGCAAAGCCGAGGCCGGCGCCGCCGGCTCGATCCAGGAGCTCGCCCTCGTCCGCAAAGAACGCGCCTCCTACGCCGAGCGCTCCTATGACGGCTACTACCCCAGCCTCCACACCACGTTCAACGTCACGGACAACTTCCTCGTCCGCGCCGCCTTCGCCAAGACCTTCGGCCGTCCGGACCTCGGCTCGATCATCCCGAACACCACGATCGACGAAGACGACAATCCCAACCCCACCGTCGGCACCCCCCCGGGCACGATCACGTTCACCAACTCCGGCCTGAAGCCCTACTCCGCGAAGAACTACGATATCTCCCTCGAGTATTACTTTCCCTCGGGCGGCCTCATCTCCGGCGGCGTTTTCCGCAAAGACCTCACCGATTTCTTCGGGGCCGTTAACACCATCGCCACGCCCGCCATCCTCGACCAACTCGGCCTCGACCAACGCTACGTCGGCTGGACCGTCAACAGCCGCCTCAACGTCGGCAGCGCCCGCATCGACGGCGCCGAGTTCAACTACATGCAACCCCTCAAGGTCCTCGCCGCCCTCGGCAAATGGGGCCAGTATCTGAACTTCTCCGCCAGCGGTTCCATCCTCCACCTCCAGGGTGCGAACGGGGCCGACTTCAACCGCTTCATCCCCAAGAGCGGCAGCGCCGGCCTCACCTTCTCCAAGAAGCCCCTCGTCCTCATGGTGAAATACAACTACCGCGGCCGCCAGCGTAACTCCGCCCAATCCGGCACCGCGCCCAACGCCTTCGAGTATTATGACTCCCGCTACAACATCGACCTCAACGCCGAATACACCTTCAGCAAGCGCGTCACGGTCTTCGCCAACGCCCGCAACATCCTCAACACCCCGCAGGACCTCGAGCGTTACTCCCCCGACACCCCCGGCTACACCCACACCTACCGCAGCGAAGAATTCGGCGTCCAGTTCGCCGTCGGCGTGAAGGGCACGTTCTAAGCCAACGCCCGTTCCGATGCTTCCCTCGCCCCGCGCGGCTCCACCGGCCTCGCGGGGCTTTTTCATGTCCCCCTTCACCCATTCGTCGCAGCCCGACCGCGCAAACTTCCACCTCGACGACGGGGCCCCCTGCACCGGTTCGACCTCAACCCGGCTCCCCTCGACCTCCGCCCTCATCCCCCGCGCGACACCGCTTCCACCGCGCGCTCGCGGAGTTTCCCGTGTGCGCCCCCGCCGCCCCGATTACTTCACGCCATCAGCCACCCCTCTTTTGCG
>CAJAYO010000356.1 GCA_903948415.1 uncultured Opitutia bacterium
CGAGAAGGCCGCCGAGCTCCGCGACATCGTCTTCGCCCTCGAAAAAACCCTCGCGAAGACGCGCCATTTCGAACGCACCGACCCCACGCGCCCCGTGCGCGACGACGAAGCCCTCGAATCGCTCCAACTCGCGCTCCACCTGTCCGCCCCCCCGGCCACGATGGAGTGCTTCGACATCTCCCACATCTCCGGCACCTTCGTCGTCGCCTCGATGGTCCGCTTCGTCGACGGCCGGCCCGACAAGGACAACTACCGCCGTTTCCAGATCAAAAGCTTCATCGGCAACGACGACTACCGCGCCATGGAGGAAGTCGTCGGCCGCCGCTACCGGCGTCTGATCGGGGAAGGGAAACTCTTTCCCGACCTCGTGGTGATCGACGGCGGACGCGGCCAGATCGGCGCGGCCCTCAAGGCCTTCGTCTCCCTCGACGCGATGCCGCCCGCGATCATCGGCCTCGCGAAGAAGCACGAGACGATCATTTTTCCCGACGAGCGCCCGCCGCTGAACCTGCCGCTGAACCACACCGGCCTGAACATCCTCCAGCGCCTCCGCGACGAAGCCCACCGCTTCGCCAACACCTACAACGCCGACCTCCGCTCCCAGAAGATCCGCGAGAGCGTGCTCGACGATTTCGCGGGCCTCGGCGAAAAACGCCGCGCCGCCCTCCTCGCCCACTTCGGCAGCATCGAAAAACTCCGCGCCGCCACCGCCAGCGAAATCGCCGACGTGGCCGGCTTCGGCGGAAAAATGGCGGAGGACCTGCGCGCCTTCCTCAACGACCCGGCTTGATTTCCTCGCCGGGTGGCCCCCTCCGCTGGGCCCTCTCGCGCGGCGCCGCGCCCGCCCCGGAGCGTCTGCACGCTTCCCGCCGGCCCGATTTTCGGTTTCAACCCTCCGCATGATTCTCACTCGGGAAAGCCGCCGCACCTGGTGGCTCGTCATGTTGGGCGCCTGGGCGCTGGCGGCGGGGCTCGCCACCTGGCACACCCTCGCCTTCCGCGACTACGTCGGGTTGCTCGACCGGGCCGCCCTCCGCGTGCCCCCGGTGACCACCCCGATGCAGCACATCGTCCCGACGAACTACGCCGACGCGCAGACGTGGGTGCGCTACGCGCTCACCTTCGACGCGGGCGCCCCGTGGCAGGTGCGTTTCACCCCCAACGACAACGCCCCCGCGGGCCGCGCGGTGCACTGGAATTCCGCGTTCGCCCACCTCCTCGCCGCCGCCGGTCGGCTGCGCCAGGCGTTCACCGCCGAGCCGCTGGCCCTCGCCACCGAGCGCGTCCTCCCCTGGTTCAATCTCCCGCTGCTGCTCGCCGTCGTCGGCGGTTTTTCCGTCTGGGTCGGCCGGCGCGCGGGGGCCGGCGCGGGCGCCCTCGTCGCCCTCGGTATCGTCGGCGTCGAAGCCTTCTACGGCGGATTCTCGCCCACCTACGTCGATCATCACGGCTTGCTGACCGCCGCCACGTTCGGACTGGTCCTCGGGGCCATCTTTATGGGCGGCGGCGGGTGGCGCGCGGGCCCACCCGGCACCGACTCCCTGCTTCCCGCCTCGCGGGCCGCCGCCCGCCGCGCCGCGATTGTCTCCGCCGGCTGCGGCGCCGTCGGGCTCTGGTTCAGCGCCGCCTCCACCATTCCGGCCATCGCCCTCACCGGCCTCGCCGGCCTGGTCGCGGCGTGGTCGCTCGGTCGCGCCGCCCGGGCCGAGGGCGCGGACTTCGACGCCGGGCTCTGGCGCCTGTGGGGCCGGGTCGGGGCGGGCGCGAGCGTGGCGTTCTACCTCCTCGAATACGCCCCGTCCCACTTCGGCCTGCGGCTGGAGGTCAACCATCCCTTCTACGCCCTCGCCTGGTGGGGCGGCAGCGAACTCGTCGCCCAACTCGCCGAACGGCGGCTCGCCCCCGCGGGCCCGCCGGCCCCGGCCGGGTGGCGTTGGCTCGCTCCCGGGCTCGCGCTCGCCGCGGCTCCGGTCACCATTTTGCTCGGCGGCACCGCCGTCTTCGTCGTCGGCGATCCGTTCGTTTCCGAGATCCCCAAAACGGTCGCGGAGGGCTTGTCCCTCGTGGCGACCACCCGGCACTTCGGCTGGCCCACCTTCTTCGGCTACGTCAACTGGAACGTCGCCCCCCTCGCCGTCGCCGCCGGACTCCTGCTCCTCCGCCGGCAGCGGGACAAAACTCTGGTCCTGTTCGCCGCCGTCGTGGCGCTCGGCTTCACGCTCCTCCTCGTCGCCCAAGTCCGTTGGTCCTTCGGCGCGAGCGGCCCGCTCCTCGCCCTGCTCGTCGTCGTGCTGGCCGCCCTCCTCCAGGGCCGCGGCGCCCGCCTCCGCTGGCTCGTCGTTCTCGCGGTCATGGGCGCGGGGTTTGTGCCCAACGCCATCAGCCGCGTCCGCCTCGTCCGCGCCCGCGTGGACGCCCGCTCGCCGGACCAAATGGACCTCCAGCAGTTGCTCTATCGCGACGTCGCGGGCGTCCTGCGGTCGTCCCAACCGACCGGCGACATCGTGCTGCTGGCCAGTCCCAACGGCTCGTGTGCCATCGGCTACTATGGCAACTTCCGGACCCTCGGGACGCTCTACTGGGAAAACTACGAAGGCATGCGCGCCGCCGCGGAGATCTTCGGCGCACCGTCCGCGGAAACAGCCCGCGCGCTCATCCGCCGGCACGGCATCACCCACCTCGCCATGATCACGGAGGAAAGTTTCCTGGCCCAGTTTTTCTCCATTCTGCGGCCCACCGGCACCGCCGCCGACTTCAAAGCCTCGTTTGGCTACCGGCTCCTGGCGGACCAAGTGATCCCGCCGTGGCTCCGCCCCATCCCCTACCGGGCGCCCACCGATGTGTCGCTGCCCGATTTGCGCGTGCTGTTGCTGCAGGTCGTGCCCGATCAGACCGACACCGACGCGCTCTGGCATATCGCCCGGGCCCAGCTCGCCCTCGGCCAGACCACGGAAGCCACCCAAAGCTTCGAAGCCGCCGTCCTGCGCGCACCCGCCGCCGAGCGCGTCGCGCTGTGTCAGACCGCCGGCAACCTCTGTTACCAAAACGCCGCGCACGCCGGGGCCGTCCGCCTCTATCGCGCCGTCCTGACCGCCGGGGAAAATCCCGCCGCGGCGGCGTTCCTCGCCTGGGTGCTCGCCACCAGCAAGGACGACGCCGTGCGCAACGGCGCCGAGGCCCTGGCGTTGGTGCAACCCCTCACGCTGGACGACACGACTGTCCTCAGTGCGCAGGCGGCCGCCCTTGCCGAAACCGGGCGGTTCGCCGAGGCCGTGACCGCCGCCGGCCGCGCGCTCGAGC
>CAJAYO010000357.1 GCA_903948415.1 uncultured Opitutia bacterium
CTCGGCACCATGCGCGCCGAAGTCGCCGCCTGGCTGAAGCACCGCAACACGCGCGGCGCTCCCATCCACTGGCGCTTCACCACCGACGACGCCCGGATCAAACTCCTCAGACTTTATCCGAAACTGTAGCTGTTACGGGATGCTAGTACCCTCGGCGCCTTCCTCACGGTCACTCCTCAGTCTGTCGCGCGATTTCTCCAGCGGCGACACATTCGAAAACCCGTCCCACTAAAATTCCGGCGTCCAAGCAGGCCGTTTCTCCGGGTTGGTGGACGATATTCGGTCCTCTCCTTTCTGGGTTTCTAAATCCAAGGGATTGGGCACAGGCGGTAATGCGTCTGACTTCCGTTAATATTTCTGCTTGCCGTTAATCTTTACGGTGATTCAGTAGGGAATGATCCAGGCTTTTGCCGACCCCATCACGGAGCAGATATGGAAGGGGCAGGCAGTCCGCCGCATCCCAACCGATTTGCAGCGTCAAGCGCTGAAGAGACTCTTGTACCTTAACGCCGCCAAACGCATCGAAGACCTCTATCAACCACCGTCAAATAATTTTCACGCCCTCAAGGGCACGGGTCGCTATGCGATCAGGGTAAACCTGCAATGGCGCATTACGTTTACTTGGACAGAGGCCGGCCCCGCCGACGTCCTATTCGAAGACTACCATTAGTTATGAAGCCAAAAATCCACTCCATTGCCCCAATCCACCCTGGTGAGATGATCAAGGAAGACTTCCTCGCCGACTACGGACTCACGCAGTACGCACTCGCGAAGGCGTTGAAAATTCCGCACAGCCGGATAACCGACATCGTCAAGGGACGGCGTGGCATCACGGCCGATACTGCTCTTCGACTCGCCCGCTTCTTCCAGAATTCTGCTGAATTCTGGCTCAACCTCCAAGCCGAATACGACTTGCGAACTGCCGACGCGAAGCGGATCGAAGCCGAGGTTCAGCCATATGCGGCTTGAGCCGGCAAACGGCCGAAGGTCTGCCTCAAGCCGATTGAGGAGCTGCATTGATCGCTCACGTTACCAGCGAAATGTGGCCGATCCGGAACAGCCGGCAGAATAGTTTTTCCGTCCCCATACGTTATTGGCCCGGGTATATTGGCACGGGCCGCCTCACGGAAGATCTGACTAATGATTATGACGGGGTGAACGCTGCGTAAATCGTTGAACGTCGCGTTGTGCAAAATACGGTGCTTTTTGGGATGGAACAATTCGGCTCGTCCGCTCAGCCATCAGTGGGCCTCTCGTTTGAGGTATAGGATCGGACGGATGATTCAGCCGGGGCCCAAAAAGGTTCGCACCAGCCTTGCGGTGTAAGCGGGACACCGCGAGGCGAGGTAAACCCGCCGGCGGAGCCACCCCCATCGTGCCTTCAATGAGCCTGACGAAACCTTCGGCAGTGTCTGATCGGAACGAGGCGACGATGGGCAGCGCGCGAAGGTCGTCGTCGCCGATCACGAGATGCAGGGAATTGCGGCGGTTGAATGTCTCCACGCCCTCGGCGAGCGGCGTCGATTCGAAATCAAACAAATGCGGTCGCCAGTCGAGAAGTTGGGCGATTTCGCGGGTCGAAGCGAGCACGACACCGGGCGGCGCGATCAGAGGCGCGACGGGAATCACGGTGCGTTGGCCGGCGGTGAGCGCGGCGAGGAGAACCGGCGCCGCCGGAACGAGAACACCGGATGGCGCGGAGGCCGCGGGCGCAGGGGGCGTCTGCTGCGAGATGTGCACGGTGCCCTCGGAAACAAGCACTTCGAGCTGCGGCCCAGTGAGTTTCACGTTGAACGCAGTGCCGACCGCACGCACATCGACGCCACAGGCGCGCACGACAAACAGGCGCGTGGGATTTTTCGCCACGGCGCATTGGGCCTCGCCCTGCCCTAGAAGCACGCGATGCTAGGCTGCGGAAAACTGGACGGCGACGTGGGCGCCGCGGTTCAGATCGAGGACCTAGCCATCGGGGAGCATCTCTTGGCGGTAGGCGGCGGCTTCGAAGGGGAGCGGTTGGACGCCTTTTTCGAACGCTACGCCGATCCCGAAGACAACGTCTGGAAAGGCGGCGGCTCGAAAGCAAAGCGGCCCACGGAGTAATCCGCGCGCGCCGACTACGCCATAACCTCGGCCAACGTTACCTCGCGGCCAAGCTCGAGCGATCGCTGCCCGGCCTCGAGCGCCGTAATGAGTTCAACCTCCTCCTCGATAGGCACCGCCTCCTTGCCCGTGCGCAATTGTTCGAGAAACGCCTCCAGTAAATAGGAGTACAGGTTCGCGAGATCCGGCGTCACCGTGCGCCAGCCTTTCTTCCCGTGGAGTGTGATCTCGTAACCCGCCCGCATCCACTGCGCGTCCGCCACGGTGAGGAGAACGTCACGCTCGTCGCGGAAACGCAACCGCACCAGATTACGTCCGGGACTGCCGACATTGACGGCACTCACGGCGCCACCGCCTAAAACCGCGTAAATCATCGAGAGGGCGTGGATGCCGTAATAGACCAACTCGTTGCCGCACGCCGCACTGGCCAGGTGCACCGGCCCGAGCTTCGGCAACTCGGCGCGGAGCTTCACGATGTCGGGCACAAACCGCAGGCTGCTCGCCGACAAAAACGGCGTACGCGTCTCCCGGACTAATCGAGCAATGCCCTGCGCCTCGCGCGCCGTCATCGCCACGGGCTTGTCGCAAAACACGGGGACCCCGCGGCGCAGCGGATGAACCGCGTACTTCCATTGCGCGCCGCTGCCGTCGTCGATGATCAACACCGCGTCGACGCCCTCGCACGCCTGCTCCGGCGTCTCGGCGACGCGCGCGATGCCGCAAACGTCGGCGAGTTGCCGCGCCGCCGCGAGATCCGGGTCCCACACCACCGCCACCTGCGCGCCGTCGAGGCGGCGCCGCGATTTTACGAACGTCCCCTTCCACCGGGCGGCTCGGGCTTCATCCCAGCCATTGAACGTCGTGGCAAACGCCGTGCCATGGTGCGAACCGAGCGTCCGCGGCGCGTTGCGCCCGTAGGTCGCCGCGGAGATCAAGCCCAACCGCAACGGTTTGGCCGTGGGCGCAGCCCCGCGCAGCAGCGCGGCGGAGGCGGCGAAGGCGGCTGCGCCGGTGACAAAGGCACGGCGATCAAGCGGAGAATTCATGGGGAAATGGAGCGGTGAGGCTGTCGGAGGGGTTGGGTTCACGAGAAAGGGGCGCTCACCGCGAAATCGGCTGGGAAATGCGCAGGTACGCGAAGAGATCCCGCAACTGCTGGTCGTCGAGACCCTCGAGCAAACCGGCCGGCATCAGGCTTCGCCCCATCGCCTGCAGGTCCTTGATCTCGGAGGCCCGCAACGGGATGTTCTCGCCCCCGAGGCCGCGGAGGACCGTAATCTGGTTGTCGCGGTCAACGAAGAATCCGCTCAACGAACGACCATCCGTCGTCTCGACCGAGTAGTACTGGTAGCCTTCGCGGATCTCCGCGTTGGGATTGACGATGCTCAGCAACATCGTGCCAAGGTTGTCGCGTTGATACGACGTCAGATCGGGACCGACGTTGCCGCCCTTAAAGAAGAGCTTGTGGCAACTCGCACACCGTGTCGTGAAAGTCGCCTCACCCGAATACGGGTTGCCCGGCCCGGCCTTGAGAATGGCGTTCACCTCATCGATCCGCCGCTGAAACTCCGCCGCGACCGGGGCGGCCTCCGGCAACAGCCGCGCCGCGAGCGGACCCACCGCGGCATCCTTGCTCCGGCGCAACCGGCTCGCGACATCGTCGGGCACCGCGACCGCCCGGACTTTGCCGCCCTGCACCGCATCCAGGAGCCGCAGCCCCCACGCCGGCCGGCTGGCGAGGAGCGTGAACGCCGCCACCTGTACGTTGCCCTTGAGCTTGGGCAATAGGGCGACGACCTGCGCACCGATCGCGTCCTCCGCATACGCCGAAAGTGAACCCAACGCCGCGCCGCGCAGTTCCTCGCTGCCGGTACCGCCCGCGAGCGCGAGCAGCACCGGCACCGCGGCGGCGGCACGCACCTCGCCGAAGGCGCGCACATACCGCAGCCGCTCGTCGGCCCGCGCCTTGGGATCCTCGATAAGTTTGAGCGCATCCGCGATCGCCGCGGGCTCACCCTGTTTTAGCCGCAGCGCGAGCGGCGCCTGGCCCGCCGCTTTCAGGCTCGCGATCAATTCGTCCGGCAGGCCGGTCATCGGCCGGCCGCGAAACGCCTCTTCAAGGCCCTTCATCAAAGGCGCGGCCAACTCCGGCGCGGGAGCCTTGGCAAACAACTGCGCGCACAAGAGCAGATCCTGCCGCCTGCCCTCCACGGCGTAACGCCGGGCCAAGCGCGGCAGGAGATGCTCGGCGACCATCGGCTGCCGCCAGAGTTCGGGCGCGTTGAACAAGGCCAAGATTTCGCGGTTCGCGGCCGGGATGTGCGCCTCGAACACCCACCAGCACAGCAACGGGATGAACGCGTCACTGACCGCCTCGGCGTGCGACAAAACCGCGGATACCAGCGGCAGCGCCTGCGCCGCGTTCAAGCGGCGCGCGGTCGAAGCAAACTGCGCGAGCGCCTCCGGATTCTGTTCGATCGAGGCCTGGGCGAGCAGCGCATTGAAGAGCGCACTCGGCAACAGACCCGACTCCGCGCTGCGGCGCACCACCGCATGCTGGCCGGCCCCGAGGTTGCGCTGCAAACCCCACTCGTCTCCGAGCAGGCGCGCGGTCCACATCCGCACGGGCGCCGCCGGGTGCCGCAGCGCAACCAGCGTCGTCGCCGCGTCAAGTCCCGCGCTCTGGTGCAACGCCCACACCGCGTTGAGTGCCCCCACGCCTTGGTCGCGCGCAATGACCTGCTGCAACGCCGCCGTCGCCGCCGGATCCTTGCGCTCGCCGAGCACACGCACCGCGGTGTGGCGGTGCCACTTGTTCGGATGCGACAGCAGGGTGATGAGCTCGGACGTGGATTTCACCGCGAGGTTGGTGTCCGTTTCAAGCGGCGCGTCCTTGCCGCGCAAGCGGTACATGCGGCCGGTCGTGGTATCGATCTGGTTCTGATAGTGCTGACCGTGCGCGATGTAGAACTCGTACATGTCGCTCACGAAGAGCGAACCGTCGGGTGCATTTGCGATGTAGATTGGACGAAAGGCCGGATCCGAGCTGCGCATCGCCCAACCGCGGTCGGTGGTCGTGAACGTTGCGCCGGCGGCCTGACGTTCGCTCGTGGTCACGACGTTGTGCAGCGGATCGAGGGCAAAGAGCATGCCGGCGTATTTCGCGGGCATCGCCGTGCCTTCCGCGTAGGCGCCGAAATGCGTGAAGCGCACCACCGGATCCTTCGTCGCCATCATCGGCAGTTCGCCGAACGCGTAGGGGTTGCGCGGCGGGCCGAACTTGCCGGGGTCGACGCCCTGCATGAGATAGAAGCCGCCCTGCGCGTAGTGCCAACCGCGCGTGTTGCCGCCATTATGGCCGGAGTAGAGCCGACCCTGGGCGTCGATCTCGAGGCCGTACGTGTTGCCACTGCCCTCGGCGAATATCTCGTAGGCGCGGGTGTCGGGATGATACCGCCACACCATGCAGCCCTCGAAATAAACCCCGGGCGCGTTCGGCGCATCGGTGCCGGGCCGCGTTACGCGACTGGAGGTCGTACTGCCTTGCCCGCCGTAAAGCCAGCCATCGAGCCCCCACACCAGACCGTTGGCGACGGAGTGGGTGTCTTCGAAGCCGAAGCCGGCGAGCCGCACTTCCGGCGGGCCGTCGGGGATGTCGTCCCCGTTGGCATCCGGGTAGAACAAGAGGTACGGCGTGTGCATCACCCACACACCGCCGTGGCCGCGCACCGCGGCGTTGGCCATGTTGAGCCCATCGAGGAAAACCGTGCGCTTGTCGTACACGCCGTCGCGTTTCGTCGACTCGTGGATCGTCACGAGATCGGCACCCCGATCGTGATTCGGCGGCGCGGACGGCACCTTGTCGTAGTGCGCCCGGTAATACTTGTCGCGGCTGAGCATCGTGACGCCGGCGGGATACGGATATTGCCGCGACTGCGTGACCCAAAGGCGACCGCGCTCGTCGAAGCTGAAGTGGAACGGTTGCGTGATCGCCGGTTCGTGCAGCACGAGATCGGCCTGCAGGTCTGGCGCGGTTACCATCTTTTGCGCGGATTCAAGCGGCGACTGCCGCGGCCCGGGCACCTGAGGGGCACGGCCCAGCACGCGGTTGGATTCACGGAAGGAATCAAACGCCGAGACGGGCGGTTTCACCGTGACCGCCGGACCCGGCTGATAGTCGTCGCCCGGGCGAAACTCCCAAGTCCCCGCAAACACGCACTCCATGAAATAATTCATGATGAACGGCGCGTCGCCGAGGAAGCCCTGCGGGCCGGCGCCGGCCGGGTTGTACACGTGGATCGCCAGCTCGTTCCACTCGCCCTTGCGCAGCGTGCCGACGGGAACCTTGTGCCGGTGGATCGCCGTGCGACCGCTGCGGTAATCCGGAGGAAAGGCCCCTCCGGTGCCGAGCTTCACGCCGTTGACCCATACCTCGTGCGCGCCGGACAGGTCGCGGATATTCACCCCGACCGACTCTTCGTAAAGGTTCCGCTCATGCTTGATAAAGAAACTATCGTGGACCTTCACCCACGTGCGGTACCACGCGGCCCCGCCTGCAGCCGCTGCCGCCTGCACCTGGACCGCGTCGCGCGCACCGGGCACGGTGACAGTCGACCAATCCGCGGCGCGCAGCACGGCACCCGAGATGGCAACGGCGAAGCAGAGTAGCAGGGCGAGTAGGCGCATAAGGCGATGAGTTGCAGGACGATCTTGCCGCGGACGTCGGTCAGGCGGTAATCGCGTCCAGAATTGCTGATAGCTGATAGGAAACTGGATTTTCAGGGGGATCGGATCAGGGAGGGGTTTAGCCGCGGTTCTCGGCGACGAACAGGCGACCCTTGGTGTCGAAAGCTAGGGCGCACGGCGACGCCACCAACGGCTCGGCGGCGACGAGTTCGACACGGAGGCCTGGGGCGGCCTCGAAGGCCTTCAAGGCGTCGGCTGGCGCAAGCGGGCTCGGCAACGGTGCGGCCACCAAAACGGAGGCGAAGACGATGGACGCGAGCCGGATCATTTCAGCTGCGGAGGCTGGTCACCGTAGGCCCAAGGCTTGCCGACTGGTCCGTTCGGACGTTCGGGCAACTTCGCGGGCTTCATCTTCGCGGCGAGCTCGAGGCCGACGTTCATGAACTGCGTGCCGGCGGTGATCTCGAGATTACTGTAGCTCGTCAGCCGCGTCTCGTACCCGCCACCGTTCGGCCCGAAGGAATCTTCGTCCGGGACATAACCCACGCAGCCATTAGCGAGTTCGACCGGGAAGGTCATGGGAAATCCGCTACGCTTCTTGAGCTGGAGTCCGTAGGATACAAAATACTCGGCGGGATTGGAGAGACAGACCACCGGACCGACCTGAATGGCCTGCACCTCGACCTCGACGTCGCGCCTCTTGGCGATCAACGCGTCAAGCAGGAGAGTCTCCTTGGCCCAGACCCAATCCTTGTGGGCGGGCGGACCCTTAATGCGTTCACGGGCCTCGGCGATGCGCTCAGGGGCGGGAATACGGCGATGTACCTCCCATATCTTATGGTCGGCGGCCAGCGGTACTTCGGCCGTACGGGTCTGCGACATGCTCAGGAGGACCTTGAGGGATTCAGCGCCCACGCGGCCACCGACGAACTGCGACCAGTCGTCGGAAGCAGGGTTGGCCTTGGGGTCGAGATTGTTGACCTGAGTGACATCGCCGCAGGCACCCTGCAGGAAGACCACCTTGGCGTCCTTGCCGTAATACCCCTGGATGACCTTCTCGGTGTAATAGATCCAGTTCGCGCCGATGCCGTCGGAGTTCGTGGTGGCGTGGCAGGAGAAGTTTAC
>CAJAYO010000358.1 GCA_903948415.1 uncultured Opitutia bacterium
CGAACATTCTTCCGGGCCACCCACCGGTCGTCGCGCTGCCGCTGCATTTTCGAATGACGAGTTTCGGGCGCAGGCGACACACGGTTCATGATCGCATCATCGCCGCCGCGGCCGCGGCCGGCTGCTGGACGAGTTTCGTGCGGTCGTTGCGCCAAACGACTTGGGGGGAACCTTCGCCCCCTGAGGTCTTTCGTCGGATTCATGCTGCCCGGTCGCACCGACAGCCCCGACTCCGCTCCCGCGCCCGTTCCCACCCACCCGTTTCGAGGGAAAGTGCCATTTGGTGCCCGGGACAGGACTCGAACCTGCACATCTTACGATACGGGCTTCTAAGACCCGCGTGTCTGCCATTCCACCACCCGGGCGGGCATGGGATTTTCGGCGCGCAGCTTGCCGAGCCCCGCGCGTCCGACGCAAGCGGGGAAATCGACCGGCGCTCACCGCGTGTCAGCCGTCGGCAGAAACGTCGGCTCGCGCCGGGCCCGTACCTTCGCCTCAAAATCCGCGGCCAGCGCGAGCACCTTCGCTTCGCTCCACGCGCGCCCGACAAACGACACCCCCACCGGCAGCCCAAACACCTGCGCCGCCGGCACCGTCACACTCGGGTAACCCGCCACCGCCGCGAGACTCGCGCTGCCCCCGCTCGAGCTGTCGCCGTTCACCGGATCGGTCAGCCCCGCCGGACCGCGGGTCAACATCACCAGCACGTCCAGCTTGCCGCCATCCATCGTCGCGTCGATGCCCTCCGCCCGCGTGAAGCGCAACAGGGCCTCCCGCGCCTCCAGATAAGTCCGCTCCGTCAGCGGTCCCCGCGCCTGCGCCGTCGTCAGATCCTCCTGGCCAAAATACGGCATCTCCTGCGCGCGGTGTGCTTCGTTGAACGCAATCACATCGGCGAGCGACCGCATCGGTGAGTTCGGCCCCAGTGCCTCCAGATAACGGTTCACGCCGTCCTTGAACTCAAAGGACAACACCTCGCCTTCCTGAACGCCAAACTTCGTGAGCGTCGCGACCTTCACCCCGTCGACCACGTCCGCGCCCGCCTCGCGCAAGGCCGCGACGATGCCGTCCAGCACCGCCTCCATGCGCGGATGAAACCCAAACGGCCCTCGCAACACCCCGACGCGCGCGCCGCGCAGGGCCTCGCGCCGGAACGGCGCCGCCAGATCCACCGCCGCCCCCATCGGACTGTGCGTCGTGGTCTCGTCCTGTTCGTCCACGCCGCACATCGCGGCCAACACCAGCGCCGCGTCCCGCACCGTGCGCGTCATCGGCCCGGCTGTGTCCTGGGTCACGGAAATCGGAATAATGCCGGAGCGGCTCACCCGGCCCACCGTGGGCTTGAGCCCGACGATGCCGCAGGCCGACGCCGGCGACATGATCGAGCCGTTCGTCTCCGTCCCTATCGCCACGACACACAAATTCGCGGCCACGGCGACCGCCGAACCTGAACTCGACCCGGACGGATTGCGGTCGAGCGCATAGGGATTGCGCGTCTGGCCACCGCGGGCGCTCCAACCGCTGATTCCCCGGTTGCCGCGGAAATACGCCCATTCGCTCATGTTGGTCTTGCCCAAAATCACCGCGCCCGCCTCCCGCAGCCGCGCCACCAGATGCGCGTCGCGCAGCGGCTTCGCCCCGACCAGGGCGAGCGAACCCGCCGTGGTCTCCATGCGGTCAGCCGTGGCAATATTGTCTTTGAGGAGCACCGGGATGCCGTGGAGCGCTCCGCGCACGCGCCCGGCCTTGCGCTCCGCATCGAGTCGCTCCGCCGTTCTCAACGCGTCCGGATTCACCTCGATCACCGCATTCAGCCGCGGCCCGGCCTGGTCGACCTCCGCGATCCGCCCGAGATAGGCCTCCGTCAGGGTCCGGGCCGTCAGGGTTCCCGCCGCCATCCGCGCCTGCAGATCGTCAATCGTCGCCTCGGCAAACGGAAACGACCGCTCGGCCGCCGCCCGCCCGCCGCACACCAAGGCCAACGCCCAAAACAGAATCGTTCGCCGTTTCATCCGGCAATCAATCGCCCCCACCCGGCTCATGACGTCTCGCCCAACCGGTCGCCCATCTTGGCGTAGAGTTCGACGTGCTGTTCGCTCGACGACAGCAAATCCGCATCGAAGCGGATGCGCCCGCGCTGAAACAGCGTGATCACACACGATCCGCCGAAAGCAAACAGACCTTTTTCATCGCCCTTGGCCATCGTCCGCCCGGGCACAAAACTCTGCGTGATGCTGCCCACGTTGGTCGCGCCGACTTCCAGCACCGCCACCGGGCCGAACTCCGGCGACTCGATGAGCGTGAGTTCGCGTTTGTTTTCCACGAGGTAGCGCACGTTGCGCCGCAAGGCCACCGGGCTCACCGAATAGAGCCAGCCGTTGATCAACCGCGGTTCGTTCGGCACGCCGCCCACCGGGAAATGAAACCGGTGGTAGTCCACCGGACAAAGCCGCGAGATCAGCATCGCGCCGCCCGCAAATTTTTTCGCGAGCGATTCATCCCCGAGCAGCTCGCCCAAGGAAAACTTCGCCCCCTTCACATAGAAACCGTCGGCCGTATCGACATTGGGCATCGCGAGATGCCGTCCGTCGGCCGGAAACACGGCGATCCGCGCACCGTCCGCGATCGGCCGCGCCGCGGGCTTGAGCGCCCGGTAGAAAAACTCGTTGAACGTTTTGTAGTCGACCGCCGACTTCGCGAACTCATCCACGTTGAGGTTGTACTCGGTGATGAAGGGCAACACGCGCAACGCACTGGCCGGCTTGCGCATCTTCCAGCCATACC
>CAJAYO010000359.1 GCA_903948415.1 uncultured Opitutia bacterium
ATGTCGTGGATTTCTTCCGCGTGGAGGGCGGACAAAAGCAGGACTTTGTTTATCATGCATCGGCTACGACGGCGGAGATCCTCGATCGCACGACGGTAGCCGGGTCCGTGGCGGGCGCCGTGCCGACGATGAGACTTTACGACTTCGAACGCGTGCGCGCGCTCGAGGGTGGCGACGTCTGGCGCACGACGTGGCAGGCCGGCCCCGATCTGACGGCCGTCGCGTGGAACGTGAGCCAACCCGGCGAGCGTGCGTGGATGGCGGACGGCTGGGGCCAGCGCGATTGGAGGAACACCGACATCGGCGCGACGTTGCCCTACATTGTGCGCCGCACGGAGGGCGCGGGACTGAAGATTTTCGCGTCCGTGTTTGAAGGCTACGCGGGCGGGCAACCGTTTGTGCGCCGGGTGACGCAGCGTTCGCCGGGCGTGCTCGTGATCGAGACGGCACTCGGCACCGACACGGTGATGTCGGACCCGCGGGGCGGCACGCTCATTTACGCTGCTGACGACGGACGCGACCAAACGCTGAAGGGGCGAATCGTCGTCGCGTCGGTGCAAGCCGGAAAACGTGCGTGGACGTTTACGGAACCCGCGGGGAATTGACGGAGCGGCGGGCGGCGATTGTTAATCCCCGGACTGCATGGCCGCTGGGCAAGCGCGCCAACGTTTGGGCACAGGCCGAGCTCATTTGTTTTGCCCCGGCGGGGACATCGTTCTTTGGTGGCGGCGTGAACCCCTCGCTTGCTCGCTCCCTCGTAGTCTTGGCCCTGGTCGCTTTGGGGTCGCCCGTGGTGGCGGCAGAAACCCCCCAGCCCGACGCCGACGGCTTCGTGCCGATGTTCAACGGCCGCGATCTCAGCGGCTGGGCGAACATCAACTGCGCGCCCGAGACCTGGAGCGTGCGCGACGGAAAAGTTTACTGCACCGGCAAACCCGTCGGCGGGCTGCGCACGGTGAAGCAATACGAAAACTTCATCGTCGAACTCGAGTGGCGCCACCTCCAGCGCAGCGGCAACTCGGGTTTCTTCGCGTGGGGCTCGGCGATCAACGCGCCCGGCGTGCCCTTCCTCCGCGGTATCGAGGTGCAGATGCTCGACCACGGTTACGCCGAGGATTTTGAGAAGAAGACCGGCAAGAAGTCCGACTGGTTCACCACGCACGGCGACGTCTTCGCGATCCACGGGGCGACGATGGACTACGTGGGGAAAACGAATGGGAAACGGAGTTTCCCCACCGAGGACCGCAGCAAGCCGTCGCCCGAGTGGAACCACTACCGCATCGTCGCGAACAACGGCGCGCTGCGCCTCCACGTGAACGGCAAGGAGATCAGTGGCGGCGACAACGCCAACTACCGCAAGGGGTACCTCGCGCTCGAATCCGAGGGCGCACCGGTGGAATTTCGGAACCTGCGCATCAAGGAACTCCCGTCGACGGGAGCAAACGGGAGCAACACGGCGCCGGTCGATCCGGGCTGGCGGGCGATGTTCAATTCCGTCGATCTGCGCGGCTGGCGCACGGGCGCGGAGGTGGCGGCGCGGTGGTCGGTCGGGGGCGAAAAACTGGTGTTGAAAGCCGAGGCCGGGGGAGGCACGGCCGCGCCGCTCACGACGGAGGCGGTGTTTGGCGACGCCGAGTTCATCGTCGACTTCCAGCCGCCCAAGGCTGCGGCCGGCATGCCGGCGGCGGACGCGGCGCTGACGTTTCGCGGGACGACGATTGCGCTCGCGGGCGCGGCGGGCGGAAAATTCAGCCGTTTCACGATCACCGTGCGCAGCGGGAAAATCCGGGTGCAGCGCGATGCGCAACCGGCGGTTGAACTCGCCCTCGTCGGGGGTGCGCCGGCCCGCGGCGCCCTCGGGCTCGTCGCGACGGCGGGCGGCGGGACGTTCATGAATTTGCACGCGCGCGACTTGTAGTCACCCGCTCCCGCCATGAAATCGGCGCTTGTGGTGGTCGTGGCGCTGGCCGTCGGTCCGCTGGGCCGCGCGGCGGCGCCGGCCGACCGCCCCGGGATCAATCCCGACATGCTCTCCGGCGGCCGCTTCGCCGCCCTCGACGTGTTGCCCGCGTCCGGCGCCCCGGCCGCGCGGAACGTCGCCCGCGCCGGCGAGTTCCCCGATCTCGGCAAAGGTCGCGCCCCCGTCGTACTCGACGCCCGCGTGGGTGCCAACGTCCGGCTCGGCGACGATCCGGCCGCGTTGCCGGCGGCGCAGCGCGGGCAGGCCGAGCCGCACCTCGCGCGCAGCGCCGCCGATCCCGAGGTGCTCCTCGCGACGTTTCAGGAAGGCCGCTTCACCGCGGATGGCGGCGCCGTGGGCTGCGGCTATGCGTTGTCCCGCGACGGCGGATTCTCGTGGACGCGGGCGTTGATCCCGCGACTCACCGTGGCGACGGGCGGCGGATTTCAGCGGGCCACCGACCCCGTCGCCGGCATCGGTCCGCAGGGCGATCTCTACCTCAACACGCTGGGCTCGCTCGACAACGCCTTCGGTCAGTCCGCCGTCGTGGTGAGTCGCTCGGTCGACGGCGGCGCGTCGTGGTTCCCGCCCGTCACGGTCGCCCTGTCGTTGGATTCGACCGTGATGCTCGACAAAAACTGGATGGCGGTGAACGACCTGCCCGGCGCGCCCAACCCCGGGCGTATCGCCGTCACGTGGACGACGTTCTCGGGCAATTTCAATTTCCTCGAGGCCTCCGTCAGCGACGACCGGGGCGAGTCGTGGAGCCCGCGGGTGAACCTCACCCCGTTCACGTCGGCCAATCAGGCGAGCCAGCCCCTCTTCCTGCCGGACGGCGCGCTTTGGGTGCCCTACATCACGTTCCTCACGCCCGCGACGAGCGTCGCCAACTTTCGGATCGAATCCAAGGTGTCCGCCGACGGCGGTCGCACGTGGCCGGCCGGCTCCAACATCGCGGTCGCCAGCGTGGCCGGCTGGGACGATCCGGAGCTGCGCGACGGCGTTTTTCTGATCGGCGCCGCGGTGGCGCGCACGACCGGCGAAGGGTTCATCTGTTACACGGCGGTCGTCGGTGGTTCGCCGCGCGTGCTGGTCATCAAATCCGCCAATCGTGGCGCGACGTGGTCGGCCCCGGTGGTGGTGAGTGACCAGCCGGCCGGCGTCTCCGTGATGAATCCCGCGGTGGCGGTCACGCCCGACGGCCGCGGCGTCACGGTCGTGTGGATGGACCGCCGCCACGCGACGACGGCGCTCCCGGCGGTCGACCACTATGCCGCGCTCTCGCTCGACGGCGGCGCGACCTGGCGGCCCAACGTCCGGCTCACGGACCAATCGAGCGACCTCCGCCGCGCCACGCCCACGTCGCGCGGCTACATGCTCGGCGACTATCTCGGGCTGGTGGCGCCGCTGGGTGCCGGTCAGCCGGCGCTCGCGGCGTGGTGCGATACGCGCACCGGCGACGCGGATCCGTTTGCCGTGCGGTTGGCGCTCGCGGAAGCCCCCGGCTTCGAGGCGTGGCGGGTGGCGCGGTTCAATCGCGCCGAACTGGCCGAGGCCAACCGGAGCGGACCGGCCGCCGATCCCGACGGTGACGGCTACGCCAACTTGCTCGAATACGCCCAGGGCACCGACCCGCGCGCGGCCGAAGGCGGCAGCGGCCTGTATTTCGCGCCGGGTTCGGGCGGCGCCGCGTTGGGCGACCGGCGCGCGGGCGGGCGGACCGACGTCGCGGTGGATTTTGAAAACTCCGCCGACGGCGTGACCTGGACTCCGGCGCTCGCGAACCCGGCCGCGCTCGTCACGGCTCCGGCGCAGGGTCTCTTTGACTACCCCGCCGGGCGCGCGCGGTTTTTCCGCACGAAATATTCGCTCGGTGCGACGACCCTGTATTCTCCCGACACGCCGGTGGCCCACAGCGATGCCCGGCTCGTCAATCTCGCGACGCGCGGCGCCGTGAAGGCCGGCGGAGCCCAGCTGATCGCCGGGTTCGTGACTTCCGGCGGCCGGCGGCTGCTGGTGCGCGCGATCGGTCCCGCGCTCACGAACTTCGGGGTGCCGGGGGCGCTCGCCGATCCGCAGCTCGCCCTTTTTCCCGCCGGCGAATCCACCGCGGTCGCGGCGAACAACGACTGGACCGACGCCACGGCGTTTCCGCTGGCCGGCGCCTTCGGTCTGCCCGCCGGGAGCAAGGATGCATCGCTGGTATTTGGCGTGCCGGCCGCGGGCGGCGGTTACACGGCGAACGTATCCGGCGTGGGCGGACTCACGGGCGTGGGACTGGTGGAAGTTTACGATGTCACGGCCGGTCCCGCGACGTTGGACAGCCCGCGGCTGATCAATGTCGCGACGCGCGGCGAGGTCGCGGCGGGGGCGCCGCTCATCGCGGGCTTTGTGCTGGGTGGAACGCAGTCGCGCCGCGTGCTCCTCCGGGCCGCCGGGCCGGCGCTCGGCGCGCTCGGCGTCGCCCCCGCCCTCGCCGACCCGGTGCTCGCCCTTTTTCGCGGGACGACGCCGGTGGCCGAGAACGACGACTGGTCGCTCGGCCGCAGTTCGGCCGCGGTGGCCGCCACGGCGGTGCGGGCCGGGGCGTTTGCTTTTGCCGAGGGCAGTCTCGATGCCGCGTTGCTGGTGACGTTGGCGCCGGGGGCTTACACGGCGGTCGTCACCGGCGGAGGCGAAGCCGGCGGCGTTACCCTGGTGGAAGTTTACGACGTGAACTGATCGGCCGCGACGCCGCCGGGCGGCCCGCGGCGCCGAGGGATCTCAGACCCACGTCCGGTGTTTTTTAGACTGGAGGCCTGGCCGGTGGCCGGGTGGCCCGCCCACCGGGCGGGCCGACCAAGGCAAAGTCTGAAACATCCGGGCTGGTTGGTAGGCCGCGTTGTGTCGCCCGCGGAGCGCACGGGCCACCCCGGGGGGGAACCGAACGCAGCGATCCAGCTGAAAGTTCAGATGGATGGCCACGTCGCTGCGCTCCTCGCCATGACAAACAAAGCGCCCGCCGCCGCGGTCATCCTAG
>CAJAYO010000360.1 GCA_903948415.1 uncultured Opitutia bacterium
GCCAGCCGGTGCCGGTGGCCATATCGACGCCGAGGCCGAGGCGTTTCGCTTCGGTGCCGACGTGGGCGAGCATCTCGATCCATTTCGGCGAGAGGTAGTCGAGGTAGCGGGACTCGGCGCCTTTCGCGCCGTAGATCGGGGTGATCTCGACACCGCCGAGACCGGCGGCGGCGAATTGTTCGAGCTGGCGGGTGAGGTTGGCTTGGTCGACGCCGCTGCCGGGCCACCACCAGCGGGTCCAGGGTTTGTTTGCCTGGGTGATCTCGGGCCAGCCGAGGGAGTCGGCCGCGGGCTCGGCAGCCCGGGCGGAGCGCGCGAAGACAGGGACGAAGAGGACGGACAGGACGAAGAGGACGGGCGCGAGGCGGGGATGGCGGAGGGGGCGCATGGGGAAAAGAGAGGGGGCGTAGCCTTGCCCGACAATCGTGGGCGGGTTGGACAGTCCGCGTTCTTGGCGGGCGGGTCGGAGACCGCGCCCTGCATTAGCCGCCGAGGTAGGTGGCTTTGAGCTGGGGGTCGGCGCGGAGTTTTTTGCTTTCGCCTGCCATGGCGATGCGGCCGGTTTCCAGACAATAGGCGTAGCGGCTGACTTCGAGGGCGAGGTTGGCGTTCTGCTCGACGAGGAGAATCGTGATGCCGTGGTTGCGGTTAATCTCCACGATTTTTTCGAAGATGGTGCTGATGAGGCGGGGGGCGATCCCGAGGGACGGCTCGTCGAGCATGAGGAATTTCGGGTTGCCCATGAGGGCGCGGCCGATGGCGAGCATCTGCTGTTCGCCGCCGGAGAGCGTGCCGGCGGTCTGCTTGATGCGTTCCTTGAGGCGGGGGAAAATGCTGAAGACGTAGTCGCGGTTTTTCGCGATGAGGTCTTGGTCGGTCTGGAGGTAGGCGCCCATCGAGAGATTTTCGTCGACGGTGAGGTTGGAGAAAATCATCCGGCCTTCGGGGACGTGGCAGAGGCCGCGGGCGACGATTTTGTGGGCGGGGAGGGCGGAGATGTTTTCGCCGAGGAAGGTGACCGTGCCGCTCTTGGCGCGGAGGAGGCCGGAGATGGTGCGCAGCGTGGTGGTTTTGCCCGCGCCGTTGCCGCCGATGAGGGTGACGATGGAGCCCTGTTCGATGGTGAAGGAAATGCCGCTGAGGGCGCTGATGGCGCCGTAGGAGACGCAGAGGTCGGTGACGGAAAGCATCGGCTCAGTGGTGCGCGAGGGCGTTTTGGTGGTCTTCGCCGAGGTAGGCTTCGATGACCTTCGGGTTGGCCTGGATTTCGGCGGGGGTGCCTTCGGCGATCTTCACGCCGTAGTCGAGGACGGCGATGCGCTGGCAGACGCCCATGACAACCTTCATCGAGTGCTCGACGAGAAGGACGGAGAGGTTGAACTGTTTTTGCACCTGCTGGATGAGGCGGATGAGCTCGACTTTTTCGGTCGGGTTCATGCCGGCGGCGGGTTCGTCGAGGAGGAGGAGTTTCGGTTTCGTCGCGAGGCAGCGGACGATCTCGAGGCGGCGCTGTTCGCCGTAGGGGAGACTCTTGGCGGGGGCGTCGCGGAAACGGCGGAGGTTGAAAATATCGAGGAGGTCCTCGACGCGTTGCGTGATGGCGGCTTCGTCGGCGCGGAAGGCGCCGAGGCGGACGAGGGTCTGGAGCGGGGAGGTGCCGCGGTGGAGGTTGCAGGCGACGCGGACGTTGTCGAAGACGGAGAGCGAGCCGAAGAGGCGGATATTTTGGAACGTGCGGGCGATGCCGAGTTCGACGATTTCGTTGACGCGGAGGCCGGCGAGGGGGCGGCCGTGGAAGGCGACGGTGCCGTCGGTGGGTTGGTAGACGCCGGTGATGAGATTGAAGACGGTGGTCTTGCCGGCGCCGTTGGGGCCGATGAGGCCGACGAGTTCGTTCTCACCGACGGTGAAGTCGACGGCGTTGACGGCGGTGAGGCCGCCGAAGCGGATCGTGGCCTGGGTGAGTTGGAGGAGGGCGGGCATGGGTCAGCGACGTTCGCCAAGCAGAGTTTGAATCAGGGCGGGATCACGACTGGTATGGATCACCAAATAGATTACGGCGCGGGAGCCGTAGACCACAAAATATACAGCGTAAGGATAGTTCTTGAGATGAACTCTCCGATAGTCCTTCACCACCTCCCGATACGCTTGGCCGACCGATGCGATCAGGCAGGTGGTCACCTGGAAATCGCGCAGGAAATCTTCGCCAAGATCGGGGCGTTGTCCGATATACCAACGAGCTGCCTCGGTGAGGTCGTCGTCAATCTCTTTGGCGTAACTGACGGCGAGCATTTAAAGTTTTCGCCGAACGCGAGCGAGCAACTCATCAAGTGTGAGGGCGGAACTGGGGTCGCATTCGTATTCCGCGCGGCGACGGTCCAATTCGGCGAGCACGGCGGGCGGGATGGGCAGGTTGGCGGTGTCGAGTGAGGACCAGAGTTTACCGATCAGCGCGAGTTTTTCGTCGGGCGTGAGGCGCGTAATCGTCTCTTCGAGCAGCGTGGCGTTCATGAGGGAAAGGGTGGTGCTTTCGGGCGCGTTTTCAAGACTTGGCCTTGCCGAGCTTGAAGTTGAAGAGGCCCTGGGGGCGGGCGAGCATGAGGACGATCAGGAGGAGCGAGTAGATGATCATGCGATACTCGGCGACGGGGCGGAGGAGTTCGGGGAGGAGCGTGAGGAGGACGGCGGCGAGGATGACGCCGAGGGTGTTGCCCATGCCGCCCATGATGACCATGACGACGATCTCGATGCTCTTGGTGAAGTCGAAGCCGGTGGGCGTGATTGTCATCTTGAAGTGGCCGTAGAGTCCGCCGGCGGTGCCGGCGAAAAACGCGCCGATGACGAAGGCGACGATTTTGTAGCGGGTGGTGTTGAGGCCGACGGCTTCGGAGGCGATTTCGTCGTCGTGGGTGGCGAGGAAGCCGCGGCCGTAGGTGGAATGGACGAGGCAGGTGACGACGAAGACGGCGAGGGCGACGAAGGCGAGGACCCAGAAGATCGAGGTGTAGGCGGGAATGCCGTTGAGGCCGAGGGCGCCGCCGAGGAACTCCACGTTTTGGAAAATCACGCGGATGATTTCGCCGAAGCCGAGGGTGACGAGGGCGAGGTAGTCGCCCTTGAGGCGGAGGGACGGAACGCCGACGACGAGACCGGCGAAGGCGGCGCCGAGTCCGCCGGCGACGAGGGCGGCGAGGAACATGAAGCCCTGTTGGACGGCGGTGCCGCCCTCGGCGCCGAGGATTTTGGGTCCGAGGAAGAGGGAGACGGCGGCGGCGAGGTAGGCGCCGACGGACATGAAGCCGGCGTGGCCGAGGGAGAACTGGCCGGTGTAGCCGTTTACCAGATTCAGCGAGACGGCGAGGATGATGTTGATGCCGATGCCGGTGAGCACATCGAGGTGGTAGGGGTCGATGCGGTCGGAGAAGTGCGAGAGGCCGGCGGCGGCGAGCAGCGCGGCGAGGAGATAGAGGTGGGGGCGGGGCATGGCAGCGGATTAGCTGAGAGCGGAGCGCTGAGCGCGGAGAGCCAGAAGCGGAGGACAAACGGGGCGGATTAAGGGCATGGGATGGTTCCGGTCTCTAGACGCTCAGCTCTTTGCTCTCGGCGGTGAAATCAGACTTTCTCCACCGTGAATTTGCCGAGGAGGCCGGCGGGGCGGAAGAGGAGGATGATGATGAGAATCGCGAAGGCGATGGCGTCCTTGTAGGTGGACCACTGGCTACCGTTGACGAAGGTTTCGACGGTGCCGAGGAGGAGGCCGCCGAGGGCGGCGCCGGGGATGTTGCCGATGCCGCCGAGGACGGCGGCGACGAAGGCTTTGAGGCCGGGCATGACGCCCATGAGCGGGTCGATGGACGGGTAGTTGAGCGCGTAGAGAATGCCGCCGGCGCCGGCGAGGGCGGAGCCGAGGCCGAAGGTGAAGGAGATGACGACGTCGTTATTGACGCCGACGAGCTGGGCGGCCTTGGGGTTGAGGGAGACGGCGCGCATGGCGGTGCCGATTTTGGTGCGGTAAACGATGAGCTGGAGGGCGACCATGAGGAGCGCGGCGACGACGATGACGATGATCTGGTTGCTGGAGATCACGAGGCTGCCGAAGGAGAAATTGGCGGAGGGGAAGACGGACGGGAAGGTGCGGGGGGTGGCGCCGAAGAAGACCTGGCCGGAGTATTCGAGGAGCAGGGCCACGCCGATGGCGGTGATGAGGACGTTGAGGGTCGGGCCGCCGCGGAGGCGGCGGTAGGCGAGGCGCTCGATGAGCATGCCGAGCAGGGCGCAGCCGAGCATCGCGCCGAGGAGAATCGCGAGGCCGCCCCAGACGGTGTTTTCGGGGATGATTTTCCCGAGGTAATAGCCGATGAACGAACCGACCATAAAGACGTCGGAGTGGGCGAAATTAATGAAGCGGAGGACGCCGTAGACCATCGTGTAGCCGAGCGCGATGAGCGCGTAGATCGCACCGAGGGAGAGGCCGTTGATGAGTTGTTGGAGGAATTCGGACACGAGGGAGGTGGAGCTGAGAGCGGAGAGCTAAGAGCCGCAAGCCAATCAATGGCCGCGTTTGAGCGCGGCGGACCCGGCGGGGGTCCGGTCAGGGATCGACGGTTTCGACGTAGGCGAACTTGCCGTCCTTCACTGTGATGATGACGGCGGACTTTGTGGCGTTGCGGTCCTTGTCGATCGTGATCTTGCCGGTGGCGCCCGAGAAGCCACTGGTCGTGGCAATGGCGTCGCGGAGCGGAGCGCTGTCGGTGGTGCCGGCGCGACGGATCGCGTCGAAGAGGAGTTGGGCGGCGTCGTAGCCGAGGGCAGCGATGCTGTCGGGATTCTCGCCTGCCCAACGTCCGTGGAACTTTTTGATGAAGTTCCGCATCTCGGGGGCGGTGGATTCGGGCGAGGCGTGGGTGGAGTAATACGTGCCTTCGACAGCCTTGCCGCCGATCTCGATGAGTTGGGGCGCCTCCCAGGCGTCACCGCCGAAGAGCGGGCCCGTGAAGCCGAGTTGCCGGGCCTGAATGCAAATCAAGGCGCCCTCGGTGTAATTGCTGGAATGGAAGATTACGTCGGGCTTGGCCGATTTGATGGCGGTGAGTTGGGCGCGGAAGTCCTTGTCGCCCTCGCTGTGCTTTTGCTCGATCACGACCTCGCCGCCAGCTGCGGTGAATTTTTCGCGGAAGACTTTCGCGATGCCAACGCTGTAGGGATTGTTGACGGAGGTAAGAATGGCGGCGCGTTTGGCGTGCAGGGTGTCCTTGGCGAACTTCGCGAGGACCGCGCCTTGGAAGGGATCGATGAAGCAGACGCGGAAGATGTAGGGGCCCATCTCGGTGACGCGCGGATTGGTCGAGGAGATCGCGACCATGGGGAGCTTCGCGTTCTGGAAAATGGGCGCGGCCTCAAGGGAATTGATCGAAGGGTTGCCCCCGAGGACGGCGACGACCTTGTCGCGGGAGACGAATTTTTTGGCGATGGTGGCGGATTCGCCGGCCTTGGACTGGTTGTCTTCGGTGATCAGCTCGAGTTTGCGGCCGAGGAGGCCGCCAGCGGCATTGGCTTCGTCGAAGGCGAGGATGACGCCCTTGCGGGCGGCGACGCCGAAGGCGGCTTCTTTGCCGGAGAAGGCGCCGTATTGGCCAATCTTGATTGGTCCGGTGTCAGCGGCAGAGGCGGAGAAGGGGAGGGGGAGAAGGAGCGAGAGCAGGAGAAGGAGGCGCATAGGAAGGAGGGATCACGGGTCGGGAGACCCGGGCCACGCGGAATCAGGGATCGATGGTTTCGACGTAGGTGGCTCGGCCGTTTTTCACGGCGAGAATGACAGCGGATTTGGAGGCGTTGCGTTGGGCGTCGATGGAGGTGCGGCCGGTGACGCCGGGGAAGTTTTTCGTGGCGGCGAGGGCGTCGCGGAGTTTCGGGCCCTCGGTGGTGCCGGCGCGGGCGATGGCTTCGGCGATGATCAGGGTGGCGTCGTAGGCGAGCGGGGCCATGGAGTCGGGGGTCTCGCCGTTGTAGCGGGCGCGGTATTTTTTGACGAACTCGCGGACTTCGGGGGCGGTGCTTTCGGAGGAGTAGTGGCTGGCGTAGTAGGTGCCGTCGACGGCCTTGCCGCCGATCTCGATGAGTTCGGGGGCTTCCCAGCCGTCGCCGCCGAAGATGGGGAGGGTGAGACCGAGGTCGCGGGCCTGTTTGCAGAGGAGGGCGGCTTCGGTGTAGAAGCCGGTGGCGGCGATGGCGTCGACTTGGGCGGCTTTGATGGCGGTGAGTTGGGCGCGAAAGTCTTTGTCGCCTTCGGAGTATTTTTGCTCGGCGGCGATGACCCCGCCGAGGGCGGTGAATTTCTCGCGGAAGACTTTGGAGAGGCCGACGCTGTAGGAGGCGGAGACGGAGGTGAGGAGGGCGACGCGTTTGGCCTTGAGGGTGGTGGTGGCGAACTTGGCGAGGACGGCGCCCTGGAACGGGTCGATGAAGCAGGAGCGGAAAATGTAGTCGCGCTTTTCAGTCACCTCGGGGGCGGTGGCGGTGGTGGCGACGAAGGGGATGCGGGCGGCCTGGGCGAGCGGCGTGATTTCGTTGCAGCTGGAGGAAGTGCCGCCGCAGAGGAGGGCGACGACCTTTTCGCGGCTGAGGAGTTTTTTCGCGACGGTGGCGGAGTCGCCGGGTTTGGACTGGTTATCTTCGACCACGACGACGAGGGGGCGGCCGAGGACGCCGCCGCGGGCGTTGATTTCGGCGATGGCCATCTGGACGCCGCGGTGGGCCTGCTGGCCGAAGGCGGCTTCCTTGCCGGTGAGGGGTTCGATTTCGCCGAGCTTGATGGGTTCGACGGCGGCGGCGCGGGTGGAAGAGAGGGAGAAGGGGAGAAGGAGAGCGAGGGAGAGGAGGGGGAGGGAAAAGAAGCGGGGCGCGAAACGCGCGGGGGGCGGGCAGATGGATTGCCGCGGCGCTGCGCTCCTCGCAATGACCCCGGGACGGAGGGCGTCGGAGGAGATCACGGGGCGACGGTTTTGTGGAACTGGAGTTTGCCGCCCTTGACCGCGATGATGGTGGCGGGCTTGGAGGCGTTGCGGTTTTTGTCGAGCGTGGTGACCCCGCTGGCGCCGGAAAAATTTTTCGTGGCGGCGATGGCGTCGCGGAGCTTCGGGCCCTCGGTGACGCCCGAGCGGCGAATAGCGTCGACGAGGATGTAGAGGGCGTCGTAACCGAGGGCGGCGTAGGCATCGGGGGTCTCGTTTTTCCAGCGGGCCTTGAATTTTTGCACGAAGGTGGCGACGGCGGGCTCCTTGTTTTCCGGGGTGAAGTGGGTGGA
>CAJAYO010000361.1 GCA_903948415.1 uncultured Opitutia bacterium
CCCCCGATCGGCGGAGTCCCGAACCGGCGGGAAATAGCTGTCCGGCCTATTGACGGCCCAGCGCCCCGCCGGCCCGGCTCACCCCTTCACCGCGTCAGCTTCGCAAACCGCCACGGCAGCAGCACCGCCGCCAGCGCCAAACCGCTCGCGATCCCCACCCATACGCCGACCGCGCCCATGCCCCCGCGGATCCCCAGTGCGTAACCCAAGGGCAACGCCACCACCCAATACGCCGCAAACGTCAGCAGCGCCGGCACCTTCAGGTCGGAGATTCCCCGCAGACACGCCGCGCCGATCACCTGCACGCCGTCGACGAGTTGAAACAACGCCCCGACCACGAGCAGCTGCGCCGCCAACGCGATCACCGCCGCATCCTTCACGAACCACGTCGCGATCTCCCGTCCGCCAAACCAAAAGACGACGCCGAATACGCCCGTGATCACCATGCCGAGGCCGATGGCGCCAAACGCGATCGGCCGCCGCCGCGCCGGCTCGCCCGCGCCCACCGCCCGGCTCACGCGCATCCCCGCCGCCATCGACAGGCCCAGCGGAAACATGAACGCCATCGACGCACACGTGATCGCGATCTGGTGCGCCGCCAACGGCGCCGCACCCAGCCAGCCGATCATCACACCCGAAAACGCAAACGCCGTCGTCTCGAACAACAGCATCCCCGACGCCGGCAGGCCGATCTTCAGCATCTCGCGAAACCGCGCGCGCGAATATTGCCCGAACCACCGCCGCGGCCACGCCGCCCGCACCGCCGGATCCCGCCGCAACCAGTAAAAAATCACCAGCGCCCCCACCGCCCGCGACACCAGCGTCGAAATCCCCGCCCCCGTCAGCCCCAGCGCCGGCATCCCGAGATGCCCGTAAATAAACACCCAGTTCAGCGCCGCGTTCAACCCCACGCCGCAGAGCATGATCACCATCGGCACCCACGGATGCCCCATCGCTTCCGCAAACTGCCGCAACACCAGATACACAAACACCGACGTGATCGACGCCGCCATCATCAGGTAAAACGGCATCACCACCGCCAGCACCTCCGGCGGCTGCCCGAAGCGCGCGAGCTGCGTGCCCAGCCCCACCATCATCAGCGTTTCCACCGCCCCGAAGATCAGCGCCAGCGTCATCCCGTGCCGCAGATACTCCCCCGCCTCCTCCGCCTTCGCCGCGCCCCGCGCCCGCGACACCAAGATCGACACCGGAATCATCAACCCGATGCCGACGACGAAAAACACATTGAACACATTGCCCCCGAACGCCGACGCCGCGAGCGGCACCGTGCCCGCCCGCCCGATCATCACGCTGTCCGTCACGCCCATGAGCATCTGGCTCACCTGGCCGACAATAATCGGCAGGGCGAGCGTCAGCGTGGGACGGATTTCACGGAGGGCGGCTTGCACGGGAAAAAGAAGCGCGAGGATGCGCGCGCCTTCTTCCAGCGCACGCCGAATCGCACCGCCCGCCTGCACCGCGCCCGCCGCAAAAATCGCGCCGCAATGCGCAGCCGCCAATCCGGCTCCGAACCGCCGGACGCTTTCCCAGCGCCCCAGCCGGCGGTGGGAAACCGCCGCGACGCTTCTCCCCGCCTCCCCCGCGGCAATTCCTGCCGCTTTCTCCGTGCCCTCGGCCCGCTCTCTCGCCAACGTCCCGCCCATGCTCTGCCCCGTCGCCCCCCGCTTCGCGCTGCTCTTCCTCCTCGCGTTTACGCCCGCCCTGCGCGCCCAGACCGACCCGCCCTACCGCTCACCGTCCCCCGCACTCGCCGCGCTCGTCGACGCGCCCGCCGCCCCCGCCGTGAGCGTGAGCCCCAACCGCCAGACCCTCCTGATCCTCGAGCGCACCGACGCTCCCTCCATCGCCGAACTCGCCCAGCCCGAACTCCGCCTCGCCGGCCTCCGCTTCAACCCCGCCGTCAACGCCCCGAGCCGCGCCCTCGCCTTCACCGGCCTGCTCCTCAAATCCGTCGCCGGCGGCGCCGACCGGCGCGTCACCGGTCTGCCGCCCGGTATCCGTATTTCCCACTACGCCTGGGCCCCCGGCTCACGCCACCTCGCCCTCGCCCTCGTCCGCCCCACCGGCCTCGAACTCTGGCTCGCCGACACCACCACCGCCAAGGCGCGCCGCCTCACCCCGCCGATTCTCAACGCCGTCCTCGACGATCCGTTCGCCTGGCTCGACGCCAACACCCTCGCGCTCCTCCGCGTGCCCGCCGGCCGCGGCGCGCCGCCCTCGGCCCCGCGCGTGCCCACCGGCCCCGTCGTGCAGGAAAATCTCGGGAAAAAGACCCCGTCCGCCACCTACGAGGATCTCCTGGCCGACGCCCACGACGAAGCCCTGTTCGAACACTACGCCACCGCCGAACTCGCCCTCCTCCCACTCAACGGCAAGCTCACCCCGCTCCCCGTCCGCGGCCTCATCACCGGCGTCACCCCCTCCCCCGACGGCCAGCACCTCCTCGTCGAGACGTTGCACCGTCCTTTTTCCTATCTCGTCCAAGCGGCGCGTTTCCCTCGGTCCGTCGACGTCGTCGACCGCGCCGGCCGCCGCGAATACCGCGTCGCCGATCTCCCGCTCTATGAAGCCAGCGAACTCGGCACCGGCGGCGTCCGCGCCGGCCCGCGCCAAGTCGCCTGGCGCACCGACCATCCCGCCACGCTCTCCTGGGTCCAGGCGCTCGAACGCTCCGGCGCCGGCGGCCGCACCGCCGCCACCGAGGAAACCAAGCCCGCGACCGGTCCCGCCCGCGAGCGCGACGCCTGGTTCACCTTCGCCGCCCCGTTCACCGGCCCGCCTGTCGAGCAGCAACGCTTCGAATTCCGCGTCACCTCCGTCACCTGGTGCGACGACACCCTCGCGCTCGTCACCGAGAGCTGGCAGCGCACCCGCCTCCTGCGCACCTGGCGCGTCGCCCCCGGCTCGCCCGGCGGCAAACGCGAACTGCTCTCCGAGCGCTCCTCGCAGGACCGTTACGCCGACCCCGGCCGCCCCGTCACCGCCCGCAACGCCGCCGGCCGCCTCGTCCTCCAGCGCAGCGCCGACGGCGCCAAGATTTTCCTCAACGGCCTCGGCGCCTCGCCCGACGGCGACCGCCCGTTCCTCGACGAATACGACCTCGTCTCCAAACAGACGCGCCGCCTCTGGCGCTCGGCCCCGCCCGCCTATGAGGAGTTCGTCGCCTTCACCGACGCCTCCCTCACCCGCGCCCTCACGCAGCGCGAGTCCTTCGCCGAACCCGAAAACTATTTTGTCCGCACCCTCGAGACCGGCGCGCTCACGCCCGTCACCGCGTTCCCCAACCCCAATCCCCAGTTCGCCGGCGTGAAAAAGGAACTCATCCGCTACCAACGCGCCGACGGCGTCGGCCTCTCCGGCACGCTCTATCTCCCGCCCGGCTACACGCCCGACCAGGGCCCGCTGCCGACGCTGCTGTGGGCCTACCCCCGCGAGTTTCTCGCCGCCGCGACCGCCGAACAAATCACCGCCAGCGGCACCCCGGAAAAATTCGTGCGCCTCAGCGTGCAGGGCCCCCTCCCCTTCCTCCTCGCCGGTTACGCCGTCCTCAACGATCCCACCATGCCCATCATCGGCCAAAAGGGAAAACCGCCGAACGACACCTACGTCGACCAACTCGTCGCCAACGCCCAGGCCGCCATCGACGAACTCGCCCGTCGCGGCGTCACCGACCCGAAACGCGTCGCGATCGGCGGCCACAGCTACGGCGCGTTCATGACCGCCAACCTCCTCGCCCACTCGCGGCTCTTCCGCGCCGGCATCGCCCGCAGCGGCGCTTACAACCGCACGCTCACCCCCTACGGCTTCCAATCGGAGACCCGCACGTTCTGGCAGGCCCCCGCAGTCTACGCCGCCATGTCGCCGTTCTATTTCGCCGACAAAGTCAAAGACCCGCTCCTGCTCATCCACGGCGAAGCCGACAACAA
>CAJAYO010000362.1 GCA_903948415.1 uncultured Opitutia bacterium
CGAGAGGCCGGAGCGGAAGTGCGGGAAGCGCGACGGCGGTGGTGGCGCGCGGGCGATAACGCGATGAAGCGACCCCCGTCGCCGAATAAATTTGGTCCGCCCGGCGCAGCCGAGACCCCGCGCAGAATCCGCGAAGCGAAAATAATTCCGGTGGGGAAAAAGCGCGGCACGTGACGGGAGGATGGGCGAGGACGCGGGAGCTGCGAGCACAAGCGCAGCGGGTGCGGTAAAAATGGGGTCAAACGCGGCGGCGTTGCGGCGGGCAGCTCAGCGGGTGGGTGCGGCGAGATCGTAGATCAGATAGTGCGAAAAAACGGCGGTCGGCGGCGTGGCGCGCAGCGAGCGGAAGAACGGATGCCGGGCGGCCTGGAGATCGTTGAGGGTGCTGGATCGCGTCGTGAGAATGAAGCGGACGCGGTCGCGGCGCAGGCGGGCGAGGCAGGCGGGGAAGTCGGCGTCGGCCTCGAACAGAAAACGCACGGCGGGGCTGAAGAGGGGGACGGGGCGCGCGCCGAGGCCGACGAAGAGGGCGTGCAGCGTGGGGTCGGGGGCCACGATGGCCTCGCCGGCGGCCGCGTCGGCGATGGCCGCCCAGTTGGGGTGGGCGCGCCAACGGGCGGCGTCGCGGTTGAAGTCGCGCCAGGCCGCGGCGTCGCGTTGCCACCACCGGACTCCGGCTTCGACCGGCAGGTAAAGGGAGCGCATGCCGGCGTCGACCGAGAGCACCGTCAGCGCCACGAGCAGCCCCCAGCGCAGTCGGGCGGTGCGCCAACGCGCCAGCCAAAGGCCGCCCAGCACGGCGCCGACAGCGATCGCCGGGGTGAGCATGCGCACGGCATAACCGGGACCGGCGGCGGTCTGGCCAACCGACCAGAGCCAGAGTCCCGTCATGGCCAACAACGCCGTGAGCCACGGTGCGCGTGGGCGCCAGTCGGCGAGTCCGCCGAGCAGCCCGCCGACCAAGGGTGCGCCCGCCAGGCCGAGGCCGAGGGTGGCGATCCAGGTCCAGGCGGAGTCCGGGGCGCCGAGATGGAACTGGGCGTGGACGATTTCGTAATATTCGGCGAGGACGGGATTGACGGGGAAGAGGTGGCCGAAGCCGTAGCTGTAGAGCGGATGGCCCGTTTTTACCCAATTGCGGAGATACCACGGCAAGGCGACCGCGGAGGCGGCGAGGAGGAACCGGAACCAGTCGCGGCGGGGGAGTCGCCACCACGCGAGGGCGACCACCCCGAACGCGAGGTAGATCAATCCGTATTCGCGGGCGAGGGCGCCGGTGCCGGCCGCGAGGCCCGCCCAGAGAAGCCAGTGGGACTGGGGGGCGGCGCGGTGGCGTTCAATAAACAGGAACAGCGCGACGAGACTGAGCGCGGTGAGGCCGGTTTCCTGTCCCATGGCCACGCCCCAGAGCAACACGCTGCTCGAGGCGAGCAGGGCGCAGGCGAAGGCGGCGGCGGCGCGGCTGTGGCGGGCGGCCAGTTGCCAGACCGCGAGAAAAAGGAGGGCGGCCTGGAGGAAGACGACCGGGGCGGTCCACACCGGCCCAAGCTCGCCGGCGCTCACGTAGGTCCACAGGTAAAGGGTCGGGATGATGGGAGCGATGCCATCAGGCCAGGCGTAGCGCAGAAAATTCTCTGCGGTGATCGGGGGATAAAACTGCAGGGAGCCCGCGCGGAGCATCTCGCGGGCGAGATAGTCCCAGCGGAACTGGGTGTCGAAACCCGAGAGGGGGTCGAGGGTCGCGCGGAGCGCGATGGCCGCGAGGCCGAGCGCGGCGGGCAGCAGAAACCACAGGTGGAGGGGCCACCGGAACGGCAACGCGGCGGCGGCGGGAGCGGCGGCGGTCGCGGAGGCGGCGGAAGCGGCGGCGGTCGCGGGGGTGCGGGCGGCGAGGGCGGCGAGCAGGGCGCAGATCGCGGCGAGGCCGACCCCGAGGGGGAAGGGCGCGAGGGCGACGCCGCAGCCGTCAAGGAGGAGGACGAGGTTGAACAGCAGGGCAGCGGAGCCGAGAAAGGATCCGACGAGACCGACCGGGGTGCGGCACACGCGCCCGAGGAGCCAGCCGGGAGCGAGGAGACCGATGGCGAGGAGCAGGAGGGTCAGCGCGCCGTGCAGGAAAGGCATGACGCGCGGTCCGCGGCTCAGCGGAAGAAGTTATATTTGCCGATGGCCCAGAGGGCGCGGAAGCCGTCGCGCCAGCCGATTTTTTTTCCTTCGGCGTAGGTGCGGCCGTAGTAGCTGATGCCGACCTCGTAGATCACGCAGCCGGAGCGGGCGACTTTGGCGGTGATCTCGGGTTCGAAGCCGAAGCGGTTTTCCTCGATGGTGATTTTCTGGATGACCTCGCGGCGGAAAACTTTGTAGCAGGTTTCCATGTCCGTGAGGTTGAGGTTGGTGGCCATGTTGGAGAGCAACGTGAGGAATTTGTTGCCGACCATGTGCCAGAAATAGACGACGCGGTGGGCGTCGCCGCCGGAGAAGCGGGAGCCGAAGACGACGTCGGCTTTGCCGTCGAGGATGGGCTTGAGGAGACGCGGGTATTCGTTGGGGTCGTATTCGAGGTCGGCGTCCTGGATGATGACGGCGTCGCCGGTGGCGGCGGCGATGCCGGTGCGGAGGGCGGCGCCTTTGCCCTGGTTGACCTCGTGGTAGATGATTTTGGTCACGAGCGGGGCGATCTCGTTGCGGAGGATGTCGCGGGTGCCGTCGCGGGAGCAGTCATCGACGATGATGATCTCCTTGTCGGCGACGGGCGCGGCCCGCACGCGGTCGACGATGGCGCGGATGGTTTTCGTCTCGTTGTAACAGGGGATGACGATGGAGAGTTTCATGCGGAGGGAAACGGCACGGGAGTGTTCACGCGGAATTTCGGCGGCGGAGCAAGTTTTCCAGCGGTTTCAACGTGAGGTAGGCGGCGTAGGCAGAGTGGTGGGGGTTGGGCGCGCGGAGGAAGGAGGCCAGTTTGGCGCCGAGCGGATGGCCCTGGGCGAGGGCCCACGTGCGGGCCGCGAACGAAGGGGCGAACGCGAGGCGATTGACGTGGGTGAGATAGGCCGTGTCGAAGAGTTCGCGGAGCAAGGCGACGTCGAGCGGGCGGGGCGGGCGGGCGCGGAGGGTGTGGAGGTCGAGGTTGTTTTCGCGGGAGCCGCCGGCGGCGCGCTCGACGTCGAGACGGTGGCGGGCGAAGAAGTCGCGTTGCCAGCGCCGCTGCGCGCGCAAAGCGGGCGGAAGCGTGATCATCGACAGCGCGACGTCGGGCACGAGGAACGGGCACCACGGAACGAAGCCGAGGCGGCGCGGCACGAGGAGGGCGAAGGAGAGGAGCGTCATCTTTTGGCGGATGACTTCGACGATTTGAAAAACGGGATCTTGAAAGCGGGCGCGGCGAGCGGCCCAAAACGCGGCGCGATGACGACCCTCGCCGCGCAGGCGGCACGGATCGGTGGCCCCGTGTTGGCCGCGGGTGAGGCCGAGGGCGGGAAGGTCGGCGGACGAGCGGGCGGGGATCGGCGCGATGCTCCCGGCCCACGCATCGCCGACGAGTCCGCTGAGGATCGGGAGACCCGAGCCGGTGCGCGCGACGATGCGTTCGTAGAACTCCATGTGATACATGCCGTGGGCGTGCGTGGAGATGCCGAAAACATCGTCCCAGGCGTCGAGTCGATCGTGGTAATCGCCGAGCGGAATCTGCTCCCACGCGAGACCGAGGCGGGCGGAGACGAGGTGCGCGCGCGTGACTTCGCGGGAGTTTTCCTGGCGGGCGGAGACGCCGTAGGTGAAGGCGCGCACGCGGGATTTGTCGCGCACGAAGTGGGCGAGGAGGCGGGAGTCGAGGCCGCCGCTGAGCGGGAGGACGATCTCGCCCGTGACGGAGTCCTCCCAGCGGTTCATCGCCTGGGCGAGGAGCGCGAGGGCCTCGTCGGGGCTGCTGTTGCGCCCTTGCCAGGTGTCGACGGGATCGGGGAGCGGTTCTTCGCGGAGTTGACCGGCGGGGTCGGCGACGAGACGCGTGCAGGGCGGGACCACGCGGACGTGGCGGACGGGAGTGTGACCGAAGGCGCAGTAGCCGAACGCGAGGTAGTCGGTGAGGCCGTCGGGATCGAACTCGAGGTTGCGATAGTCGATGACGTCGTGGATGCACGCGGAGACGGCGCCGGATTTTTCGTGGTAGAAACACGGCCGGGTGCCGAGCCAGTCGGAGGAGAAGCGCACGTCCATGGTCGCGGGGGAAATCAGCTCGCAAAGAGCGCGGGGGGTAACCATCGCGCGGCGAGAGCGCGGGTGCGCGGCGTGCGGCGGTCGGGGAGTTCGCCGTGGATGAGACCGAGGGCGGTGGCGATCTCGCCGGCGTGGGCGGCGGCGGAGAAGAGGTGATAGTGGAAGAGGCCGCGGTCACGGCGTTGACGGCGCCAACGCCCGGGATTGAAGACGGCGAACGCAGTGTCGCGCAGGGTGCGCGCGGTGAGGCGAAGGCGGCGGGCCGTGGTGTCGCCGGGGTTGAGGCGGTCGGCGTAAAAACTTTCCCAGAGACGCACGGCGTATTCCTGGTGAAGGCCCTCTAGCAACGCCGGGTCAGCGAGCGGGGCGTTGCGGTCAGTGACGTCCGGGTCGTTGGGTGCAACGGCGGGACAGGTGCAGCGGAGAGTGACGGGAGCGGACGCGGAAGATTCGCCGGGTGCGTCGGCGATGGATTCCCAGGCGGAAATCAGCGGGGCTTGTGCGAGGTGGGCGAGGTCGAGTTGGACGCGCCAGGAGCGGCGGGCGGAAGGGGCTTGGCGCCAGAGGGCGGGGTTGATGAGGGTGTTGCCGAGGCCGTAGAAAATCCAACCGTCGTGCCAGCGCTCCCAGCCGAGGGACACATGGGGGTGATGGGCATGGACGACATCGGCGCCGGCGGCGATGAAGGCGCGGAGCGTTTGTTGCCACTGCGGCGAAGGCCACGGACTCATCTCGCCGCCGCCGTGGACGGAGACGATGACGCGGTCGGAGGTGGTGCGGAGGTGGCGGATGCGGTCGACGAGCAAGGGGTCGAGCGGGCACACGCCCGGTTCGGCGGAAGCGGCGACCCCAAACCAGCGGTCGGTGGCGGCGAGCAGACCGAGGCGGAGTCCGGCGTGATCGACGGTGAGCGGGGCGGCGGCGGCGGCGAGCGTGGGGCCGGCGCCGAAAGGACGGAGCCCGGCGGCGCGGACGGACGAAAGGGTCGCGGCGAGTCCGGCGGCGCCGAAGTCCATCGTGTGATTGTTGGCTAGGGTGACGACGAGCCCGGGCCAGGCGGCGGCGAGGGCTGGGAGCAGGGCGGGATCGCCGCGGAGCGCCGGGCCGGCTTTGGGGCGCGGTGGAAGGGCGGCGGTGCAGAAGGGGATTTCGAGATTTGCGAGGACGAGCGATCCCGCAGGTGCAGCGGTCGCAGGGAGGGAGAGGGCCTTGAGGCCGACGGGGGCAAGGTCTCCGAGCAAGGTGAGTGGAATCATAGAGACGCGCGGCGTGGCGACGTGAGGCCGGAGAAAACAAACGCGCGGGCAAGGAGCGGCACGCTTGGCCGGGTGGCGGCGAAGCAGAGCGGCGCGATGAAGACGATGAAGCCTTGGGTGAGGAGACTGGCGACCGCGGCTCCTATGGCGCCATGCGGAGGGATTAACCAGGTGTTGAGGGCGAGATTAAGGGCGGCACCGAGAGCGACGTAGTAGAGTCCGTAGTGCTGGAGATTGTTCAAGAGGAGCCATTGAGCGCGCACCGCGCCGAGGCCGGCGAAGACGCAGTTCCACGCGCCCAGAGCGAGGACGGTGGAGGTTGCGGCGAAAGCGGGACCATAGAGCGCTTGGACGATCCGCGGGGCGGCGGCCGTGAGGACGGCGGCGGTGGCGAGTCCGCCCCAAGCGACGGCGATGAGGAGGCGTTGCAGGACGCGGTGAAAGTGCGGCGGGTCTTCGCGATGCAGGCGGGCGAGGAGGGGGAACACGGTGTTGACCAGAATCATGGGCAGAATGTAACCGACCTCGGTGAGCCGGGTGGCGGCGGTGTAGAGGCCGGTCTCATGAGCATCACGCAGGTGCGAGAGGAGCACGACATCGATGCGGGTGTAGAGGAGAATCGCGAGATTGGTGAAGGCGAGCGACCAGGCGGAACCGAGGAGCTGGCGGGCCATCGCGGGATCGAAGCGCCAGCGCTGCCGAGCGGGCGCGGTGCGCCGGTAGAGCCATGCGAGCACGAGGCAGGAGGCGACCAATTCGAGTCCGGCGACCCACCCGAACCACGAGAGCGAAGCGCCGAGGAACACGCCGGCGGCACGCAGGGCGGCGCCAAGGGTGAGGCCGGCGTTCTGGCCCCAAACGGCGTAGCGGGCCTGCGTCTGCGACTGGAACCAACTGTCGAAGACGAGCACGGCGGGGGAGAACAGCGTGAGGCCGATGCCGAAGAGCAGACCGGAGTGCGCGGTGGCGGAGCCGTCGTGGAAGAGCAACAGGGCGAAGACGAGAAAGGCCAAGGGAGCCGCGAGGAGGCGGAGGCCGAAGGCGGTGCCGAGGATCGCGCTGTGGGCGGACGGGGCGTGGATGATGTCGCGACGGACGATGACATCGAGGCCCAGGTCGGCGAGGCCGGCGAGGATGGCGGCGAGGGCGAGGGCATTGCCCAGCTGACCGGCGTCCGCGGGGCCGAGGTGGCGCGTGACCATCACGCCGGTGGCGAAGACGATCAGGAAACGGAAACCGCGGTCGGCGACGAGCCAGGCGGCGTTGCGCAAGAGCGAGGGTGTGGGTGGGCGGCCCTCTCCGACGACGGCGACCGGAGATGGCGGGGGGGAGGGCATGAGAAAAGTGCTCGCGATTGGCAGGCCGACGAAAATCATGCTCCTGAAAATGTCGAATATCGTTTCGAGGGAGCAGGCGGATCTAGGCCCGGCAGCGAAAGGCTGGGCGTTTGCCCGACTGCTGCTGCGGGTGCGGTTTCTGCGGAAGCTCGGAACGTTGTCGACGCACGGTTATCTGGCGGAGACGGGCTGGGTGCGGAGTGTGTGCCGCGCCGAGACGGCGATCGATGCGACGGCACCGCTGCCGTGGGCGACGTTTCCCTACATCGCGTTTCTCGGGCCGCGGTTGCGGACGGATCTGCGGCTGTTCGAATACGGAGCGGGTAGCTCGACGCTGTATTACGCGCAGCGGGTGCGGGAAGTTTTCGCAGTCGAGCACGACGAGGCGTTTGTCCGCGCATTGGCGCCGCATCTGCCGGGGAATGCGCACCTGGTGCACGAGCCGTTGCACGCGGAAAGCTACGTCCGCGCCATGGTGCAGGCGGGCGGGCGTTTTGACGTGGCGGTGGTGGACGGGCGGGACCGCGTGCGGTGCGCGGCGGTGGCGCTGACCCGTTTGACCGCGGGCGGTGTGCTGGTGCTCGACGATGCGGAGCGGGCCGACTACGGGGCGGCCACGGCGGCATGGACGGCGGCGGGGTTTCGGCGGCTCGATTTCTGGGGGCTCGCCCCCGGCTCGGTCGGCACAAAATCGACGGCGATTTTTTACCGGCCGGAAAACTGTCTGGGGCTCTGAGCGGGCGACGCCATGGCCGACCCCGTGATTCCGGTAGTGCTCTTTGCTTACGCGCGGCCGGCGCATCTGGCGCGCGCGCTGGCCTGTCTGCGGGAAAACGGCGTGCCGTTGATCCATGCGTTCGCGGACGGCGCGAAAGGCGCGGCGGATGCGGCCGCGGTGGCGGAGACGCGCGCGTTGCTGCGGGCCGTGGATTGGTGTGAGGTTCGGCTCACGGAGCGGGCGAAAAATTGGGGCCTGGGAAAAAGTGTGATCGGGGGCGTGACGGCGGTGGCCGCGGAGCACG
>CAJAYO010000363.1 GCA_903948415.1 uncultured Opitutia bacterium
CGCCGCCCCGCCCGATCACGATCACGTCGAAAATCCCCAGCTCCTGCGCCAGCGCCAGCATCGCCGCCATTTCCGCCGCCGCGCCCTCCCCCTGCACCTTCGCCGGCAACACCACCACGCGGCCACGCCAGCCGCGCCGCCGCAGGATGCGCAGGAAATCCTGCACCGCCGCACCCGTCGGCGACGTCACGAATCCCACACACGCCGGCATCGCCGGAATCGCCCGCTTCCGCTCCGCCGCAAACAACCCTTCCGCCGCGAGCCGCGCCTTCAGCGCCTCAAACTCCCGCTGCAATTTCCCCACCCCGTCCTCGATCACCACCCGCACGATCAGCTGATACTGCCCGCGCGCCTCGTAAACGCTCACCTCGCCATACACGACCACCTGCACCCCTTCGCGCAACTTCACCGTCTGCCGCGCCGCATCGCCGCGAAACATCACCGCGCTCAGCTGCGCCCCCGCATCCTTCAACGCAAAATAAACATGGCCGCTCGCCTGCGCCCGCAGGTTCGTCACCTCCCCGCGCACCCAGCCCGGCCGGACCCCGCTCTCCAGCACCGTCTTCACGCGCCGCGTAAACGCGCTCACCGACTCGACCTCCGGACGCGCGTCCCCCGCCGCCAACGACTCGTCCCGCGCCCTCATTTTCCTCCCGCCCCCGCCGCGGCCTTCTTGCTGCCATAGTGCTTGCGCAGCAGGTGCGTGCCCATCGCCAGCGTCGCGATCAGCAGCACCGACGTGAGCGCCATCTTTCCCTGCCCCTTGTTGAGCGCGTCGCCGAACAAAATGAATCCGGCATTGAGCGAACCCTGGATCGCCACCGAGATGAGCAGGTAGCGCACAAACGGTACGTCCGCGAGACCGAGCAGATAATTTTGCGAGAAAAACGGCAGCACGGGCGTCACCCGGATCAACACGATCAGGTCCGTGACATCGCCGGTCGCCACCGCCGGCAGCTCGTAGCCAAAACGCTCGAGCATCCGCTTGCACAGCGGGCGCAGCCACCGCCGCGCCACCCAATACGTGAGCGTCAGATTGAGCGTGATCGCCGTCAGCCCCAACAGCGCCACGACCGGCAGGCCCAGCCGCTCGCCGAACACCGGCCCCGCCGTCAGCGCAAACGGGCTGTTCGGCACCCCGAAGGCCGGCAACACCGCCATCGCCCCGAAAAACACCGCCGGCCCCGCCGCCGCCATCCACCCCACCGCCGCCGTCTTGAACGCCAACGCCGCCTCGAGCGCCACGCGCCAGCCCACCCCATACACCACCGCCAAACCGATCGCCCCGCCCACCGCCGCCACCGCCGCCAATTGCTTGAGCGGCAGCTTTTTTTTCTCCCCGGAAACTTCGGACGACGACATGCCGCCGAGCCTGCCCGCCCGCGCGCGCCACCGTCAAGCGCGCCGCGAAGCTTGCCCGCCCTCCGCCCCGCCGTTCTCATCCCGCTCCCATGACGCGCCCCGCCGACGCCGCCTCCGCTCCCGCGACCTCGCCGGGCCTGCTTCCGGCGATCGCCAGCATCGGCGTCGCGTGTCTCGCCGTCATCACCCTCGCGAGCCCCGGCGCGACGCGGATGTTCGCCTGGCCTTGGTCGCTCGCCTACGCCGGCGCCCTCCTCGCCCCCGTCCTCCTGCTCCTCCTCCGCGCCTTCGATCGCACGCGCCCCCTGGTCCTGCCCGCCCCCGCGTGGACTTTCACCGCGCTCGCCTGCGCGTCCACCGTCCTCGCCTCGGCCCTCGCGAGTCCGTGGCGCGGTCCCGGCCTCCTCGCGTCCGCCCCGCTGCTCGCCGCCGTCGCCCTCTGCTTCGTCCTGTTCGACGCCCTCCGCTCCGGTCGCCTTCGTCCCGCCCGCCTCGACCTCTGCGTCGGCCTCGCCTTCACCGCCACCCTCCTCACCAGCCTCGTTCTTTGGCTCCCCACCACCTTCGGGCGTTCCCTCGCCCTCATCGCCGATGCCCGCAACCCTTTCCCGCTCGGCCATGCCAGTTACACCGCCGGCCTGGCCCTCCTCGCTCTCCCGTGGCTCTGCACGCTCGCCTTGCGCACCGCCGGCCGCACGCGCCTCGGCTGGAGCATCGCAACCGCGCTCGCCCTCCTCCTCCTCGTGAGCAGCGGCAGCCGCGCCGCCATCCCCGCGCTCGCCGCCCTCGGCGTCGTCGCCCTCCTCCGCTCACCGCTCGACCGCAAACGCAAAGTCCTCCTCGCCCTCGCGCTCCCGCTCGCCGCGCTCCTCGTCACCGTCGCCAACCCCCGCACGCGCGCCATGCTCACCCGCGCCGATCCCGCCGCCGCGCCCAACCTGAGCAATGTCCAGCGCTCCGCCATGCTGACCGCCGCCGCGCGGATGGGCGCCGACCGACCGCTCCTCGGCTGGGGCCCCGGCACCACCCCGCTCGCGTATCCACGTTTCCGCGCCGGCCTCGACGGCGGCGCCGAAAACGTCCTCCAACTCCACAGCACCCCCGCCCAACTCTGGGCCGAACTCGGCGCCGCCGGCCTCGCCTGCGCCCTCGCCCTCGCCGCCTTCGCCCTGCACGCCTTCGTGCGCTCCCCGGCGCCGTCCCCCGCCGCCCTCGCCCTCGTCGGCTACGCCGTCTTCTCGCTCGCCGACTGGCAACTCGATGTCCCCGTCTTCGCCTTCGCCGTCGCCCTCTGCCTCGCCCAACTCGCCCCGACCGCGGCCCCCTCCCCGCTCCTCCCGCGCTTCCTCGGCAGCTTCACTCTCTTCGCCCTCGCCACCCTCGCCCTCCTCGGCCGCCCCGACCCGACCCCCGACCTCAACGTCCGCGCCCTCGCCCTCGCCCGCACCGCCCCGCCCGCCGCCCCGGCCGAGGTCGTCGCCCTCCTCCGCGAATCCCTCGCCCTCAACCCCGACCAGGAAATCGCCCACTTCAACCTCGGCTGGCTCCTCCTCATCTCCGACCCCGCCGCCGCCGAACGCGCCTTTCTCGAAGCGATCCACCTCGTCCCCGACAAAGGCGGCGTCTACTTCGGCCTCGGCCTCGCCCGCCTCAACCAAAACCGTCCCGCCGCCGCCGCCCGCGCCTTCGCCCTCGAATGCCTCAACGACCCCGCGTTTCTCTCGTCCCCCTGGTGGCGCGAACCCGCCTTCACCGCCCTCCTTCCCGCCACCCGCGCCGAGTTCGCCCACCTCGCCTCGCTCACCGCCACCGCCCTGCACAGAACCCCCCACCCCACCTGGGCCGCTGCGCAACTCCCGCGCGTCGCCGCCCTCGCCCCCCGCCTCGGCGACGTCCCCGCCGGCCCCGAGCGCTCCTCCCGCCGCGAACGCACCGCCTACCCCGTCCTCGCCCGCAACCTCGACCTTCCCCCACCGCTCGACCTCTACGACGTCCGCGAACTCACCGCGCCGCCCGCGTCCGCCCCCCTCCCGTCCAAATCCTGGCTCCCCTCGCCCCTCCTCCTCGAACTCCTCGACGCCCCGCTTGCCCCTGCCGCCGCGCCCATCCTCAATCGTAAATCATAAATCGTCAGTTCCGCCGCCTCTGTCCCGCGCCACCTCCAACTCCCTCCGCGAAACCGTCGTCCCGCTCACGCTGCTCGCGGGCGACACGCTCGTCACCTTCGCCGGCCTCGCCCTCGGCTACTGGCTGCGCTACGCCTCGCCCCTCGCCCCCTCCTCCGGCACCGGCCTCTTCATCCCCGTCCCCGACGCCACCTTCGCCCGCTACCTCCCGCTCCTCCTCGTCGGGGTCGCGCTCCTCGTCGCCGCCTTTGCCCAATTCGGCCTCTACGACACCCGCCTCCTCCTGCGCCGCTATCAATCGCTCAACGCCATCCTCAAGGGCGCCGCCTTCTGGCTCGTCGCCTACCTCGGCGTTTCCCTCGTCCTCAAATTCGATCCGCCGATCTCCCGCCTCTTCGTCGTCATCGCCTTCGTCTGCGTCGTCGCCCTCCTCTTCCTCTGGCGCTCCCTCGCCTACGCCATCGTCACCCACACCGCGCTCCTCGGCCACCTCCGCCGCCGCGCCCTCATTCTCGGCGCCAACGACCACGCCTCCGCCCTCGTCGCCGAACTCCAACGCGACCCCTCCCACCCCTACGCCTTCGCCGGCCTCATCACGCTCCCTCTCTCCGTGGCTCCTCCGCCCTCCGGCCTCCTCCCTCCGTCCCCTCTCCCCTGTCCCCCGTCCTCCGACCTCTCCGCCCAACTCGCCGCCGCCCGCGCCGACATCCTCATCGTCGCCCGCCCCGACCTTCCCCCGGCCGAACTCGCGCGCATCGTCGACACCTGCGAACGCGCCTACGTCGAATGGAAGCTCGTCCCCGGCGCCTTCGACATCTTTCTCAGCGGCCTCCGCCTCCAGACCATCGGCCGCGTCCCCGTCCTCGGCGTCGAGGAACTCGCCATCCACCGCCTCTTCAACCGCGCCCTCAAACGCACCTGCGACCTCGCCGGCGCCACCCTCGGCCTCCTCGCCTCCGCCCCCTTCGTCCTCGTCCTCGCCGCCCTCCTCAAACGCGAGTCGCCCCGCGGCCCCGTCTTCTTCCGCCAGATCCGCATCGGCGCCGACCACCGCCCCTTCACCCTCTACAAACTCCGCAGCATGGCCCCCGACGCCGCCGCGACCGACGCCGCGCAGCAAAGCACCGCCCGCGACGACCCCCGCCTCCTCCGCCTCGGCGCCTTCATGCGCCGCTGGAACCTCGACGAACTCCCCCAATACTGGAACGTCCTCCGCGGCGACATGAGCCTCGTCGGCCCGCGCCCCGAACGCCCGCACCACGTCGCCCACCTCGCGCATGCGATTCCCCACTACCAACCGCGCCACGTCGTCAAACCCGGCATGACCGGCTGGGCCCAGGTCAACGGCCTACGCGGCGACACCGACCTCGCCGCCCGCGCGCAACACGACCTCTACTATATCGAAAACTGGTCCGTGTGGCTCGACGTCCAAATCCTCCTCCTCACCTTC
>CAJAYO010000364.1 GCA_903948415.1 uncultured Opitutia bacterium
CAGCGCCCCGCCGCCCGCACCCGCCCCGGCTCCCGTCGCGCCGCCGCCCGCGCCCGCCGGAGGCCGTATCCGGATTTCCCCCCTCGCGAAGAAACTCGCGGAGGAAAAGAAAATCGACGTCACGCGCGTCACCGGCTCCGGCCCCGGCGGCCGCATCGTCCGCGCCGACATCCTCGCCGCGGAAAAAAATCCGCCCGCCGCAAAGGCCGCCGCCCCGTCCGCCGCCGGCGCCTTCACCGGCGGTTCGCCCGCCAAGACCGGCCCGATCCAGGAAGAGCGCGCCGTGCCCGTCTCCACCATGCGCGGCGTCATCGCCAAGCGCCTCCTCGAGTCGAAGACGCAGATCCCGCACTTCTACCTCGACATCGAGGTCGACGCCGCCCCGCTCCTCGCGATCCGCGAGCAGCTCAACACCGGCCTCGAAAAAGAGGGCGTCAAACTTTCCGTCAACGACTTCATCCTCAAGGCCTGCGCCGAGGCGCTCCGCCGCGTCCCCGCCGTCAACGGCTCGTGGGAAGGCACGCAGATCCGCTACTTCGGCGCGGCGCACATCTCGTTCGCCGTCGCGATCGAAGACGGCCTGATCACGCCGGTCGTCCGCGACGCGCACCTCAAGAGCGTCTTCGCCATTTCCACCGAAGCGAAGTCGCTCGGCAAACGCGCCAAGGAAAAGAAGCTCACGCCGGCCGAATTCACCGGCGGCACGTTCTGTGTCTCGAACCTCGGCATGATGGGCATCCCGAAATTCAACGCCATCATCAACCCGCCGAACGCCGCGATCCTCGCCGTCGGCGCCGCCGTGACGAAACCCGTCGTCAAACACGGCCAGGTCGTCGTCGGCCAGACGATGACGCTCACGCTCTCCTGCGACCACCGCGTCGTCGACGGCCTCGTCGGCGCCCAGTTCCTCGGCGCGTTGAAGGCGCTGCTCGAGTCGCCGGCGCTGCTGCTCGTCTGAGTTCGGCCGTTTCTCGCCCGGCGGGCCGGTGCCCCGCCGGCCAATAAAATTCGCGCCGCCGGGACCGCAGCTTGCCATGCGCGCGTGCCCGGTGTCTGGATGACCGCCTGTCATGACCACGCCTCCGCCTCCGCGCGCCCCTTCCCCGGTCGCCACCGCCCCGTTTCATCTGATGACGAAACCGATCGGGTCGAAGTGCAATCTTGACTGCACCTACTGTTTTTACCTCGAGAAAGAACGACTCTACGGCGACGCGGGCAATTTCCGGATGACGCCCGAGGTGCTCGAAACCTACGTGCGCGACTACATCGCAGCCCAGCCGGGCCCGACGGTCAGTTTTGCGTGGCAGGGCGGCGAACCCACGCTGCTCGGCGTGGAGTTTTTCCGCCAGGCCGTGGCGCTGCAGGCCCGTTACGCGAACGGCAAGACCATCGAAAACGCCTTCCAGACCAACGGCGTTTTGCTGGACGACGAGTGGGCCCAGTTCTTTGTGCAACACGGTTTCCTCGTCGGCCTCAGCATCGACGGCCCCGCCCATCTGCACGACGCCTACCGGGTGGACCGGGGCGGACGGCCGACGTTTGACCGCGTCATGGCCGGTCTGCGGATGCTGAAGAAGCACGGCGTGGCCTTTAA
>CAJAYO010000365.1 GCA_903948415.1 uncultured Opitutia bacterium
CCCCGTGCGGCAGTTCGGACACGTGCGGCACGAGTCCACGAGGCAACCCACGCCGACGGTGTCGCCGACCTTGAATTTCGTCACCCCGCCGCCGACGGCCGTCACGCGGCCCACGATTTCGTGGCCGGGCACGGCCGGGTATTGGGTGAAATGCCATTCATTCCGCGCGAAATGCAGGTCGGAGTGGCAGACGCCGCAGTAGAGAATCTGGATCTGCACGTCGCTCGCGAGCGGCTGGCGGCGCTCGATCATGGCCGCACTCAGCGGGGCGGAGGCGCTGGCGGCGGAGAAGGCTTTGGTAGAATAGCAGATGGGCTTGGGCATAGGAGTAGGGTTCTTTCGGACACGATCGCTCTCGCCGGGGAAATCGCAATCGTCGGAAAAATAATCGTCCGTTTTCTTTCGTCTACCCCGCACCGAAGGCAACCCACCGACGCCCGCACGCCGGCTTGACAGGTCGTGGCCTGGTCCGAAACCACCGCAAGTCAGCCACCCAGGAAAAATCGCAGCGGTATTTCCACCCGTTCGCGCCAGGATTTTTCCGTGTGGTCGGCCCCGGGGAACTTCCTCGTCATCCAATTTTTCCCTTCGGCGTAGCCCGCCGCGCGCATCCCCGCATCCATGCGCTGTTGATGGGGTTCGTAGTGGGCGTCGAGGGTCGCAGTGCCGAAATCGAAATAAAATTTGTGCGTGCCGGGCTTGGGCAGATGTTTCTCCAGATAGTCGATCACGGCCCCATCGCCCGCGGGCCAGTGGGTCGATACACAGCCGGCGCCCCCGAAGACGTTCGGATACTCGACCAACGCGTAGGCCGAGATCAGCCCTCCCATGCTCGAGCCCATGATGAACGTGTGGGCCGCGGCGGACTCCGTGCGATAGACGCGGTCGATGAAGGGCTTCACTTCCTCGACCAGAAATCTCAGGTAGGCATCCGAGCGGAGGTTGGCGGCAGACACTTTCGCCTTCCCGGCGTAGTGGGTCACGTCGGCGCCGCGCACGGCCTTTTGCGGCAAATATTCCTCAAACCTCGTCTTCCCCGTGTTCCACACGCCGACGACGATCGCACCCCGGATCTTCCCGGTCGAAATCAACCGTTCGACCGCCTGGCCGACCTCCCATGACGAACCGCCAAACGCCGTGCCGGCCTCGAAAATATTCTGCCCGTCGTGCATATAAATCACCGGATAACGGGCCGCCTGATCGGCCTCGTAGCCGGGTGGCAGCCACACATCGATTTCGCGCGCCGCGACGAACTTCGAAGCGAACGCCGGGTGCTTCTCGAGGCGCCCGGCACCGGCCTGCGTGACGGGCGGGGCCGTGACCACGGTTGCGGCACTGATCGCGGTGCCGGCCCGGTTCCGCACCAGCACCGCGTAGCGGCCGGGGGCCGTGACCGCGAGGCTGGTGTCCGTCGCCCCCGCGAGCTCCGCGTCGTCGCGCAACCACTGATACTCCAGCGGGCCGGTGCCCTCGGCCGCGACGGCGAGCGAAAGGATTTCGCCGACCGCGAGCTGCGCCGCGCGCGGAGGCGGGGACGTGAGCACGGGCACCGTGGCCCCGCGGATGCCGAAGGCGATGGTTGTGGGCGCGACGTTCACCCGTGCGATCTGCGCCGACGCGGTGTGGCCGCGCAGGTCGTTCACGGTCGCGAAAAAGGTGAGCGCCTCGCCCGCCGCGAGATCGGCGGGCGGGCGCCAGAAAATCCGGTAAGGCGGCGTGTCGTCCGTGCCGAGCAGTTCGAATTGCCCGGGCCGCGAGGCGCGCTGGAGCGCGAAGGTCACTTCGGCGAAACCGTCCCCCCCGGCGACTTCCGCGCGGATTTCCTGCCGGCTGGGAAACGTCTGGCCATCCTTCTCCCGCGTGGTGAAGGCCAGCGCCGCCCCGGGCGCCGGATTGACGAGCGCGATTTGCGGACCCGCCGCGGGCACCGGCAACGGGCGCTTCGCGCGCCACACGGCAAACTGCAACGGCGCGAGCGTGACCCGCACCGCACCCTGCGCATCCGCCTGCAGCACGTCGTCGCCGGGCGCCTCCGGCGTGCGCGAGTCGAAAATCCGCCCGAGCTTGCCGCCCGCGGGCTGGCTGGTGGGCACCGTCACCGTGAGCGGCATGACGCGCGCCGTGTTGAGCGCGACGAGATACTCCACGCGTTCGCCGCGCTCGATCCGGGAGCAGGCAAACACGCCCGCCTCGGTCGTGGTTCGCGTCACCATCGCGCCGGTGCGCAACGCAGGATGGGCCGCGCGTAACGCACCGAGCCGGGCGAAAAACCGGTAGAACGGATGCGTCGGATCGAACTTGTCGTCGGCGCCGGTGCGCGTCGTGGCGAGCAGCGGGGCGGTCTGGAAAGCCGTCGCCTGTGCGGGAAACATGTCCTCCCGCGCCTGCATGTCGTTGCCGCCCCGGCCGATCATCCCCTGTTCGTCGCCATAGTAGATCACCGGCTGGCCGCGGACGAGGTAGAGCAGGCCGTGGCCGAGCCGGACGAGGTCGGCGAGCTGCTCCGGCGTCGCGCCCGGGTTGTCTTGCCGCAGGAAATACGCGAAGCGCCCCGCATCGTGGTTGCCCAGAAAGGTCGGGGAGGCGTGCACGTTGCTGTCGTGATCCGTGTAATAGTCGTCGCGGGCGAAAAAATCCGTCAGCGCCGCCGCCGTGCCGCCCTGCGACACGAATTGGCGGGCAGCTGCGAACACCCCGAAGTCCAACGTGGTGTCGAGCGGGATCGCGGTGGAGAACTCGCTGAGAAATTCCGGATCGCCCGCCTCGGAATAAACCTCGCCGAATTGGATGAAGTCCGGCCGGCCCAACCGGCGCGCCTCCGCGCGGATCGCCGGCCCGAAGGCCTGCCAGAACTCGGCGTTCACGTGCTTCATCGTGTCGATCCGGTAGCCGTCCACGCCGGTGTCCTGGAGCCACGTGGTGAAAATCTCGATCATGCCCCGCACCACGCGCGGGTGTTCGGTGAACAGATCGTCGAGGCCGGCGAAATCGCCGTGCACGGAATTCTCGCCCTGAAACGCGCTGTTGCCGCGGGTGTGGTAGAGCGTGACGTCGTTCAGCCACGCGGGGTTCTTCACCGTCTGCTCCGCCGCGGGCACGACCGGCACGAAGGCAAAACTCCGCGCCGCCGCCAGCGCGGGAAACGCACCGGGGTTGCCCAGCCCGTTGTCGGTCGCCGCGCGGAGATCGAACGGCGCGCCCGCCGCGTCGCGATACGGTGCATCGGTCATCGGGCGGTAGGCATACCCGCCCTCATACCGGATGACGTCCGCTGTATGGTTGACGATGATATCCATGTAGACCTTCAGTCCGCGCGCGTGCGCCTGCCGGATGAATTCGCGATACTCGGCGTTGGTGCCGAGATGCGGGTCGATGGCAAGGAAGTCCGTGATCCAGTAGCCGTGATAACCCGCCGTGCCCTCCTGCATGGGCTTGTTTTTAAAGGGCGGCGTCACCCACACCGCCGTGACCCCCAGATTTTTCAGGTAGTCGAGTTTCGCGGTGAGCCCGACGAAATCGCCGCCGTGATAGTGCGAGATGCGTGCGGGGTCGAAGCCGCTGCGGTCGGGCCCGCCCGCGATACCGCCCGTGTCATTCGCGGTGGAGCCGTTGGCGAAACGGTCGGTCAGGAGAAAATAAATCGTCTGGCCGGCCCCGGGATGCCGCACGGGAGGAACGCTCACTTGCGCGCGGCCGCCCGCCGCCCCGCCGAGGAGAAACAGCGCAACGCAGAGACCGGCCGGAACGGAAAAAAAACGCATGGGGAAGACGGGGGCAGACCAAACTGGGCCCGCGCCCGGCCAAGTCAAAAAACGCCGACCCGAGAAAACATAGGTTCGCCGGACAAAACTTTTGGCCGGTTTTGCGAGTCAGGTTTTTTCATGGGCATCGCGGTTTTCTGCTGGAGTTGCGGGTCGCGACTCCGCGCCTTCCGTCGAGTTTAGGGTTCTGACGGCGCCCCCCATGCGCCTCCGCCCTGCCCTGAACCGTCCAACTTTTCATCGGTTTGTTCGCCGCTTTCTCCTCCACTCAACGCCCAATTCACGCCCTCTCACCCACCCTCCTGCCACCCCTCCCCTCTCTCCGCCCCCGCCTCCGGTGCCCAGCGGCCTTGGCCGTCGGTCTGTTCGCCCTTGGGGCGAACCCTCTCCTGCGCGCCCAAGCCGCGGCCGGTTCTCCGCCCGCACCCGAAAAATCCAACATCGCGGCGGCCGCCACCGGCGAGGTCGTGGAGTTGAGCGCGTTCCGGGTAACCGCCGGGTTCGCCGCGAGTCTGGCCGCCGCGGCCGAAGTGAAGCAGTCGCTGACCGGCGTGGCCGAAGTCATCACGGCCGAGGACATCGGCAAGCTGCCCGACGTCTCCATCGCCGAGTCCATCTCCCGGCTCCCCGGCCTCGCGGCCCAGCGCGTCGCCGGCCGCGCGCAAGTCATCTCCGTCCGCGGGCTCTCGCCGGACTTCGCCAACACGCTGCTCAACGGTCGCGAACAGGTCAGCACGGGCGACAACCGCGGCGTCGAGTTCGACCAGTATCCCTCGGAGCTGATCAACAGCGTCACCGTTTTCAAAACTCCCGACGCCAGCCTCATCGGTCAGGGCCTCTCCGGCACCCTGGCCCTCCAGACCGTCAACCCGCTCTCCTACGGTCGGCGCACGTTGGCGTTCAACGCCCGATACGAGACCAATTCCTTGGACAACCTCGGCGCCGGCTCCAAGCACACCGGCAGCCGCGTCAGCGGCACTTACATCGACCAGTTTGCGAAGAAAACGGTGGGCGTTGCGATCGGTTATTCGCATCTGGACACGCCGATTCTGGCCCAGGAAACGCGGAACTACGGTCCTTGGTTTAACACGACGGTGGCGGGTGTTCCCGCAGGCACATGGCATACCAACGGGATCACGCGCTATGCCCGCACCGGGACCAACACGCGGGACGGCGTTGTGGGCCTGCTGGAGTGGCGCCCCAGCCCGGCATTCACCTCGGTGATTGACGCCTATTATTCAAAATTCCGCCGCGAGGAGACCGCCTATGGGCTGGAGGTCCCGGTCCGCGTGCCCAACGCCACGCTCAACCCGGGCTTCACCTACACGTCCACGACCATCGTCAACAACAGTCTCGTCGGCGGCACGGTCGCCAACGTCTACCCGGTCATCGGCGCCCTCTACAACGATCGCGTGGACAAGCTCACCGCGCTCGGTTGGAAGAATCAATTTCGCGAGGGAAAATGGAAAGTCACCGGCGACCTGAGCTACTCCAAAGCCGACCGCACCGAGCGCAATACCTCCAACTTTGCCCAGTATAAGAATGCGGCGGGCCTGCCGGTCAACGATACGGCCGTCTACAATTTCAACCCCGGCTCC
>CAJAYO010000366.1 GCA_903948415.1 uncultured Opitutia bacterium
ACGTGGAGAAACGGGTCAGCGCGGACGGGCCGGCCGGCGGCCGCGTGCTCCGCGGCGGGGGAGCTTTTGGACCGGGTTCCGCCCGCAAATACGCCTTCGCCTCCGCGGGCAAACTCAAGCCCGGCCGCGATCGGTTGGCGTGCCCGGGGCGCGGGACCGCGGGTCAGGCGGTTCAATTCCCAGTGGCCGACGGCGGGCGCCCGATCGCCCGGGCGACGACCATTCCCTTCCCGCCCGAGTGGCAGGAGCACGTGGTCGAGTTCCAGGTCGAAGCACCCGCCCAGGACGAAACCTGGCTGCGGTTCATTCTACCCAAAGGAGCCACCGGTGAGTTCGCCCTGACCGACCCACGTCGGCGGGAACTCGCCGCGCCGCCCATTCAACCAAAACGGCAAACGCCCCTCGCCACCCGCGATCCCGCCACGGCTCTCACCCTGCCCGCCGCCACACCCACAGAAAATTTGTCGCCAGGCTGAGCAGCGTCGAACAGCCGACGGCCAGCGTGGCCGCCCAGAGATACGGCACGTCGGCTCGCTGCAGCGCATTCGCCGTCGTCCACCACAGCGCAAAACCGCCGGCGTTCGCCACATGGTATTTCCAGAGGCGGGCCCATGCCGGCCGGTCTTGGTGAAAAACCCAGCGGTCGTTCGCCAGGAAGCGCAGCAGCGTGCAGAGTTCGGCCTGCACCAACGACGCAGCCCAAAACGGCCAACCGAGCTGGTCGACGAACAGTTTCAGCAGGCTCAGCCCGATGCCCAAAAAGATCGCGCCGACGAAAAACCACCGCACAACGGGATGGGTCTTCAAAATCCATGGGCCTGGGGACATCGCGGAATGCACCGCCATCCCGGGCCGCGTGACGAGCGAAATCAGCTTCCGGCCCTCCTGCGGCGCGGTCCCGATCGTGGCCCGCCGGCGCGAAGCCGCGCGATTCGTCGCCCACCGATTTGCCAGCGTGACATCCGCCGCGCGGCCGCGTTAGTTCTGCCGCCGATGCCAAACCGAGGAAAGCCGGGAAAAAAGAAAGACGCTCCGGCTCAAGCCCGCCCCGACCGCTTCCAGGTGAGCCTCGACGATATTGCGCGCGAAGCGGGCGTGTCGCGCATGACGGTGTCGCGCGTGCTGGGCAATCGCGGCCGTTTTTCGGAGAAAACCCGCGAGCGCGTGGTCGCCATCGCGGAATCCAAGCGCTACCGGCCGAATCGCATGGCGCGCGCGGTGCACACCGGCCGCTCCATGACCATCGGGCTGCTCCTGCCCGTGCACGGCCCCTATTACTCCCGGGTGGCGCAGGGCGCGCATGACGAGTTGGCCGCCGCCGGCTACAGCGTGTTGCTGGGCTCCAATCCCCACGACCACGGCCCCGAAGCCCACGCCGCAGAACTCCGGCTCGTGCACGCCTTCCTCGACCGACGCGTCGACGCGTTCGTGCTCCGCCCTGTAAACGACGACGCCACGCGCGTCTATTACCGCGAGATTCACGAGCGAAGCGTCCCCCTCGTCGCCGTGGATCGCCGCCTCGCGGGCTCCTTTTGCGATTTCGTCGGCACCGACGATCTGCTGGGCGGGCGCCTCGCCGCGGAATATCTGCACGCCTTGGGTCATCGACACCTCGGCCACCTCGCCGGTCCAGCCGCCGTGAGTTCGGCCCGCCTTCGGCGGCAGGCCTTTGAGAAGACCGTGGCAGGCTTCAACGATGGGACCACGTGCCAGGTCGTCGCCGCGGGTTTCCACGCGAGCGAGGCCGACGCGCTCACCTTGCTGGACCGCGCAGCGCGACCGACCGCCGTGTTCGCCGTCACCGATTGGGGGGCGGCGGCGCTCTATGCCGCCGCGCAGCGCCTGCGCCTGCGGATTCCGCACGATCTGTCGGTGCTCGGATTTGCGGACTTGATTTTCGCCGGTCTGCTCAACCCCGGCCTCTCGACTCTCGCGCAGCATCCCGAAGCCGTGGGCCGCGAAGCCGCCCGGCTGGTTCTAGGTCGCTTGGGTCAACCCACGCCGGCGCTGCGCAATAAAACCGTGCTGCTCCCGCCGGAACTCATCGTGCGCGGCTCCACGGCCCCCCGTGCGAGCGCCCACCTCTGATCGCCCCCCCCGGCCAAGAATGTCCATTCGACTGCCAGCTTTTCCCATGAGAACGGGTTTGCGTTACATGTAACTGATACGTGAGTTTTAAACGCTACCCCGCCCCTCTCCCTGACCGCGTTCCAGACTTCGCAACCACCCTTGCCCACGCCCTCTTTCCTTCCACGTCCTCTCCCGACCCGTCAAACCCGCACCCCATGATCTCACTCCCCCGCCTCACGACCCTCGCAGCCGGTCTCGCCTTCGTCGCGATTCCGGCGGTCGCCCAGACGGTCCCGTCTCCGCCCGCCACCTCCCCCACCGGCGCCGTCGTGCTCACGCCCTTCGAAGTTTCCTCGGACAAGGACACCGGCTACGCCGCGACCGAAACCCTCGCCGGCACCCGCATGCGCACGAACCTGCGCGATGTCGGCGCCTCGCTCACGATCCTCACCCCGGAATTTCTCCGCGACCTCGGCGTCAACTCCTTCGATCAGGCCCTGCTCTACACGCCCAGTGTCGACTCGTCCGAGGGCGACAACACCGACGCCAATCGCGCCGGCGGCACCCAGATGCGCTTCGGCACCGGGCAGTCGTATTCGATCCGTGGCTTCAACACCAACGCCGGCAACCAATCCATCTCCCACGATTTCTTCGCCGCCCTCGAGCCCACCGACAACTACAACCTCGAGCGCATCACCCTCTCGCTCGGGCCGAACGCGCTCCTGATCGGCGTCGGCAATCCCCAGGGCACGGCCGTCACCTCCACCAAGCGCGCCCAGTTGCTGCGACGGAAAACCGAGGTGCAAACGCAGGCCGACACCAACGGTTCGCTGCGCCTCGCGATCGACCAC
>CAJAYO010000367.1 GCA_903948415.1 uncultured Opitutia bacterium
GAGCACTTCTGCGCCGCGAAGGGCATCCGCATCGCCCGCCGCGCCCACCTCGCCGGCAACTGGCACGCCCCCTGCCGCGCCCTCCCCAACCTCTTCGCCGGCTACGCCCTCTACGATCTTGCCCGCTAATTCCATGAAACTCCTCCGCCTCCTCTCCACCCTCCTCGCCACCGCCACGCTCCTCTTCGCCGCCGACGCTCCGAAACTCACCCCCGCCGAAGCCGCCAAACGCGTCGCCGCCGGCACCGCCGTCCTCGTCGATTGCCGCGAACCCTCCGAGTGGGCCGACACCGGCGTCGCCGCCCCCGCCGTCCTGCTCGCCAAGAGCGATTTCGACGGCGCGCAAAAAGACTGGAAACCCTTCCTCGCGAAAAACGCCGGCAAGGAAATCATCCTCTACTGCCGCAGCGGCGGACGCTCCGCCGAAGTCGCCGCCGCCCTCGCGGGAAAAGGCGTCCAGTCCGCCAACATCGGCGGCATCCGCGACTGGACCAAAGCCGGCCTGCCCACCCGCAAGGTCGACGCTCCGAAATAACTCCTCCGCACGGAGCGGCGGTTTTCCAACCGCCGTCACGCTCGGTCTCCGCGGTTCGCCGATCCGGCTAATCGCGCCTGCGCCCGCTTCGCCCTTGGTCCAGCACTCGCATCGGTCCGCGGTTTTCCCCCCACCGCCCCAGCGCTCCCAATTTGCCTAGCCCGCGCGCTCCCGCCGCGCTTTGCTGCTCCCCGTGTCCGACCCTCTCGACTCTTCCGCCCTCCCGCCCGAGCTCCGCGCCGCGCTCCGCCACTCCCCCGATAACGCCCCGCTGCTCGTCCACGTCGCCGACACCCTGCTGAAAACCGGCGCCTTCGCCGAAGCCGCCGCCCTCTTCAAACGCGCTCTCGCTCTCGCCCCCGCCAACACCACCGCGCGCCTCGGCCTCGCCGCCGCCTTTTTCCAGCAGGGCAAACCCGGCGCCGCCCTCGTCATCGTCGAGGACATGGTGAAACAACCCGACGCCCCCGCCCGCGCCTGGCTCCTCCACGCCCGGCTCTCCCTCCACGCCGGCGAGCCGCGCCTCGCCGCCCGCCACTACCTCAAAGCCCGCGAGACCGACCCGCTCCTCGCCGACCCCACCCTCGAGCAGGAACTCGCCCCCTATCTCCCCGCGCGCCCCGGGCCGCGCCCACCCGCGCCGCCGCCGCCCCGTTCGCCCAGCGCCGCCGAACCCAACCCGTTTTCCGCCGCCGACCCCGACGCGTCCGCCTCGAACCCGTTTTCGTCCGAGCCCGCCCGCGAACCGCTCCCCGCCGGCGATCTCCCGCCGTCCGCCGCCTCCGGCCCCGAACCCGAGCGCCCCGCCCTCACCTTCGCCGACGTCGGCGGCATGGAGCGCGTGAAGGAAGAAGTGCGGATGAAAATCATCCTCCCGCTCCGCCAGCCCGAACTCTTCAAGGCCTACGGCAAAAAAATCGGCGGCGGCATCCTCATGTATGGTCCGCCCGGATGCGGAAAAACGTTCCTCGCCCGCGCCACCGCCGGCGAAGTCAAAGCCGGCTTCCTCGCCGTCGGCATCAGCGACGTCCTCGACATGTGGATCGGCCAGAGCGAAAAAAACCTCCACGCCCTCTTCGCCCAGGCCCGCGCCCACCGCCCCTGCGTCCTCTTCTTCGACGAGGTCGACGCCCTCGGCGCCAACCGCACCGACATGCTCAAGTCCGGCGGCCGCCAGATCATCAACCAGTTTCTCTCCGAACTCGACGGCGTCGCCACCTCCAACGAGGGCGTCCTCATCCTCGCCGCCACCAACGCCCCCTGGCACCTCGACCCCGCCTTCCGCCGCCCCGGCCGCTTCGACCGTATCCTCTTTGTCCCTCCGCCCGACGCCCCCGCGCGCGCCGCAATTCTCCGCCTCCAGCTCAAAGGCAAACCCGTCGCCGAACTCGACTTCGACGCCCTCGCGAAAAAAACCGACGGCTACTCCGGCGCCGACCTCCAGGCCGTCGTCGATGTCGCCGTCGAGGAGAAACTCCGCGACGCCATGCGCACCGGAAAAATCCAGCCCGTCACCGGCCGCGACCTCCTCGAGGCGATCAAGCGCCAGAAACCCACCGTGCGCGACTGGTTCGAAACCGCCCGCAACCACGCCCTCTACGCCAACCAAAGCGGCCTCTACGACGACATCCTCGCGTATCTGAACATCAAGCAATGAGCGTCCTCCCCTTTGTCCTCGCCAGGAGCGCCGCGACCCCGCGATCCCTCTGGAATTTCTCCGCGCGCCTCCCTTCCGGGCTCCCAGCTCTCTCCACTCAGCTCTCAGCTCTTCGCCTGCCAGCATGAGCGCCCACCTCGCCCGCGCCCAGCTCCTCCTCGCGCAGTCCCGTCCCGCCGAGGCCGAACGCGAGGTCATGCTGTCGCTCGCCGAACAGCCCGACGATGCGTCCGCCCTCGCCGTCCTTGCCCTCAGCCGCAGCGAACAGCGCAAAGGCCCCGAAGCCCTCGCCGCCGCCCAAACCGCCCTCGGCCTCGCCCCCGACAGCGCCTACCTCCACTACGTCCACGCCCTCACGCTCCACCGCGCCGACCGCGACGAGGCCGCGCGCACCGCCATCCACGAAGCCCTTCGCCTCGATCCCACCGTCGAGGACCACTTCACGCTCCTCGCCTCCATCGAGCTCGCACGGCGCAACTGGCCCGCCGCCCTCACCGCCGCCGAGCAGGCCCTCGCGCTCAACCCCGAGCACGTCAACGCCGCCAACCTCCGCGCCATGGCCCTCGTGCGGCTCGGCCGCAAAGAGGAAGCCACCGCCACGATCGATTTCGCGCTCCACCGCGCCCCCGACAACGCCTTTTCCCACGCGAACCAGGGCTGGAACTGTCTCCATCGCAACGACCCGAAAAAAGCCCAGGAGCACTTCCGCGAAGCTCTCCGCCTCGAACCGGATCTTGAATACGCGCGCCAGGGCATGCTCGAAGCCCTCAAGGCCCGCAACCCCCTCTACCGCGGCATGCTCGCCTACTTCCTCTGGATGGGCCGCCTGAGCACGAAACTCCAGTGGGCGTTTATCATCGGCGTCTTTTTCGGCGGCCGCCTCGTGCGCGGCGTCGCCGCCGCCCAACCCGCCCTCGGCTGGGTGCTCTGGCCGCTCCTCGGTCTGTTCTACGCCTTCATCTATCTCTCCTGGACCGCCGGTCCAATGTTCAACCTCCTGCTGCGCTTCAACCGCTTCGGCCGCCACGTCCTCTCGCGCGACCAACGCACCGCGAGCAACTGGTTCGGCGCCGCCCTCCTCGCCGCCCTCGCCAGCGGCGTCTGGTGGCTCACGCGCCGCGACGATCTCGGGTTCCTCGCGCTGATCATCTTCGCCGTGCTCTCGATCTGCCTCGCCGCGACGTTCGCCCACACCGCGCGCAACCGGCTGATCCTCGGCGCCTCCACCGCCGCCCTCGCGCTCCTCGCCGTCGCCCTCGTCGTCGCGCTCCTCCGCGAACACCCCGCCGCCGGCGACCTCAGCAGCGCCTTCGCCATCGGCTTCATCGGGCTCCAGCTTCTCGCCAACACCCTCCGCCGCCCGTAGGCCGCCTGCTCGCAGGCGCTCCCTCCGCCGCCCGTAGGCCGCCTGCTCGCAGGCGCTCCCTTCGCCGCCCGTAGGCCGCCTGCTCGCAGGCGCTCCCTTCGCCGCCCGTAGGCCGCCTGCTCGCA
>CAJAYO010000368.1 GCA_903948415.1 uncultured Opitutia bacterium
CCCGCCGGCGCCGCGGCCGCGGCCTCGGTCCCCGCCCCAACGCCCGCCAACGCCTTCATCGTGTCCGCAATCAGCAGGCTCTTGCCGCCCGGCGCCGCGCAGACATCGAGCACCGTCTCGCCCGCCCGGGGCGCGAGCAACCCGACCGCGAGCCGCGTGCCCGGGTCCTGCAGATACAGCTTCCCGCTCTTGAGCAGCGGCTCGACCTTCGTCCACTTGCCCGACTCCACTTCAAAAAACCCGGCCCATTGCGTCGGCTTGAGCATCGCCGGCACCTCTTCCCCCGTCGCCCGCCAGCGCGCATACACCTTCGCCGGCTGCTGATTCCATTCCAGCAACGACCGCGTCGCGTCCGCGCCGAACTCCCGCAGCCACCGCGTCACGAGCCACTCCGGATGGGAAAAATACTCCGCCAGCGCCGCTGCCGTCGCCGCCTTGCCCTTCGCCGGGGCCGGACCCGCGAGGGCCACCACTAGCTTGCGCACCACCGCATTCACCAACCGCGCCTCGGCCGGACTCGCCAACGTCTTCGTCTGCTCCACCGCATGGTGCACGATCTTCGCCGTCAGCCCGTCGGCCTCCGGCGTGCCCTTCGCCTCGAGCAGCTCGAAGCCCGCCACAAACAGCACCGCCCGCGTCGAAAACCGCGGCGGGTGCACGATCAGCCGCCCCAGCTCCGACTCCAGCCGGCCGAAATGCCGCACCACGCCGAACACCAGATGCTGGCACCGCGCGCGCTCCGCGCCCGCCAGCCCCGCCGGCAGCGTGTCCAGCAACGCGTCGAGGCGTTCCCGCCGCTCCAACCACCGCGCCAGCAGATTGACCGCCGCCAGCCACGCGCCCGAGGGAATTGCAGTGCTCATAGGGAACCTCCGCACAAGTTTCTGACGCTTGGCGCCATCGTTTCGACACACAGTTTGACAAGGCTACTCATTGTCCGCTCAACTCTCCGGTTCACGCCCGTCTACACGCAACCATGAATTCCGAAGCCGTTTCCGCGCTCATTGCCAAAACCCCGTCCCTCAAGGCGGCCAAAGCCAAACTTGAGACTATGGAACCGGGTTCCTACGTCATCCATCGCAGCTGGGGTTTCGGCCAGATCAAGAGCTATGACGACGCCTCCCAGCGCCTCCTCATCGACTTCAAAGATAAGAAAAAGCACCCGATGGACCCGGCGTTCTGCATCACGACCATGGACGTGCTGCCCGCCAACCACCTCCTCGTCCGCAAGGAAACCGAGCCCAAGAAGGTCCTCGAACTCATCACCGACAACCCCGCGCAGCTCGTCGTCGAGGCCCTCCAGGCCTACCCGAACAACGCCGCCACCGTGATCGAGATGGAAATCACCCTCGCCCAGGTCGTCGGCGAAGATAAGTTCAAAAAATGGTGGGCCGCCGCCAAGAAGCTCGTCGCCAAAGACCCGCGCGTGTCCGTCCCGGAAAAGAAAACCGACTGCTACGTCGTCCGCGAAATCCCCGTTTCCGCCGAGGACGAGATCCTCGAACAGTTCACCACCACCCGTTCCGCCCGCCGCCGCATCGCCCTCGCCGAGGAACTGATGGACGCCACCGGCAAGAAGGACATCAAAGCCGACCTTTCCGTCGTCCTCAAGGGCGTCGCCGACGCCGTCAAGGATTCCAACCAGCTCGACGCCTCCGAGCGCCTCTACGGGGCCTCCGTCCGCGACGACCTCGCCGCCTACACCGGCAGCGAAGTCGCCTTCGAGCCCACCCAGGCCTCCCTCGTCGCCGTCGTCCGCGACCTCCCCTCCATCGCCGAGAAGGTCCCGGTCCACTTCCAGTCCCGCTTCCTCGAGCTGATCCACGCGACCCACCCCATCGAGAGCCGCGACATCCTCTTCAACCTCCTGAAGACCTCGCAGGGCAAGTTCACCACCGAGTGCATCAACTTCCTCGTCGAGCACGACCACTCCGCCGAACTCGCCGCCACCCTCACCCGCTGGCAGACCGAGCAGAATCTCCGCGCCCCGGTCCTCCTCTGGATCGTCAAGAACCGCCACTCGAAGAAATTCGCCAAGCTCCTCAACGAGCTCATCTCGCCGCGCCTGCTCAGCTCCATCTTCTTCGCCATCGATTACGAGGCCCTCCAGGCCGCCAGCGCCCGCCGCATCCCGCTCGGCGACATCCTCTCCGAGGACACCGACCTCATCTCCGACCTCCTCTCCACCGCCGACCCCGAAACGGCCCGCGATCTCGCGAACACCCTCATGCTCAACCAGGGCTTCGAGGAACTCACCAAGAAGTCGCTCCTCGCCCGCTTCATCAAAATCTTCCCGAAAATCCAGTCCCTCGTCGCCGCCGACGCGGAGAGCAAGGAAGAGCAGCTCCTCGTTTCCAAACCCAGCTTCGAGCGCAAGCGCGAGGAATACGAAACCATCGTCTCCAAGAAAATCCCGGAAAACTCCAAGGCCATCGCCACCGCCCGCGAACACGGCGATCTCAAGGAAAACTCCGAATACAAGATGGCCAAGCAGGACCAGCAGGTCCTCATGGCCCAGAAGACCAACCTCGAGAAAGAACTCGGCCGCGCCCGCGTCAGCAATTTCAAGGAAGCCTCCACCGACCAGGTCGGCGCCGGCACCATCGTCACCGTCACCGCCAGCGGCAAGACCACCACCTACACCATCCTCGGCGCCTGGGACGGCGATGCGGAAAAGAACATCATCTCCTACAAGACGGCCCTCGGCGCCGCCCTCGTCGGCAAGAAGGTCGGCGACACCGTCAAGGTGAAGACCGGCTCCTCCGACGAAGACTACACCATCGTCAGCATCGCCCGCTACGCCGACAAAAATTGATCCCGCCGCGAGCGCGGACCATCGCCCGCCGCTCTCAGCCAAAACCCGCCTCTTCACCGAGGCGGGTTTTTCATGGGCCAAAATCCCCCTGTTCACGGTCCGGTCTTCACCGCGCCCCTGCCCGCCCCGGTCTTTCCGCCCGCACCCGCCCGCACTCGTTCCTCCCGACCGTCGGCCTTTTCGCCCGCCTCCGCCCCGGCGGACTCCGCCCCCTGAACGTCGCGGCCGGCCTCATGCGCGCGGCCTTTGCGTCGCGCAACTCGCCGGCCTGTTGTAGCGCCTGCTTGCAGGCGATTCCGAACCGCCCCAGCGTCTCCTCCGCGTGAACGCTTCCTGGGACATCCTCAAAACCCTCTCCGACCCCACCCGCCTGCGCCTCCTCGCCCTCGTGGCGCGCGAGGAACTCTCCGTGGCCGAGCTCCAGGAAATCCTCGGCATGGGCCAGTCCCGCATCTCCTCCCAGCTCGCGCTCCTCCGCCAGGTCAATCTCGTCACCGACCGCCGCGAGGGCAAAAAAGCCTTCTACTCCCTCCGCCCCGGCGTTCCGCCCAAGACCCTCGCGCTCCTCCGCTCCGCCATCGAGTCCGTGTCCGACCTCCCCGTCGTCACCGAGGACCGCGGCAACCTCGACCGCATCCTCCAAAAGCGCCGCCGCACCCAGGAACAATATTTCAACCTCATCGCCGGCCGCCTCGGCAAACACCACTGCCCCGGCCGCTCCTGGGAAGCCATCGGCCACCTCGCGCTTCGTCTCACCCCCGCCATCGACATCGCCGACCTCGGCGCCGGCGAGGGCCTCGTTTCCCAGCTCCTCGCTCACCGCGCCCGCTCCGTCTCCTGCATCGACAACTCTCCCCGCATGGTCGAAGTCGGCACCGAGCTCGCGAAGAAAAACGGCCTCCTCAATCTCACCTATCAGCTCGGCGACATCGAAAGCGTCCCCCTCCCGGACAAATCCGTCGACCTCGCCATCCTCTCCCAGGCCCTCCATCACGCCCAACACCCCCAGAACGCCGTCAACGAGGCCTTCCGCATCCTCCGCCCCGGCGGCCAGCTCCTCATCCTCGACCTCAACGAACACACCTTCGAAAAGGCCCGCGAACTCTACGCCGATGTCTGGCTCGGTTTCAAAGAAAGCGCCCTCCACGCCTTCCTCAAAAAATCCGGCTTCGTCAAAGTCGAAGTCACCGCCGTCGCCCGCGAAACCGCCGAACCCCACTTCGAAACCCTCCTCGCCAGCGGCCTCAAACCCGCCCGCTGACGCCGCCGTCCGCGGCCCGTTCCCGCGCCCCTGTCCCCGATGCTCCACTCTCTCCTCGCCGACTGGTCCTTCTTCGGCCTCGTCACGAAGTTTTCCTGGCTCGTCCAACTCGGCCTGATCGTCCACGTCTTCAAAACCGGCCGCCCGTATTGGTGGATCTGGATCCTCCTCATCGCCCCCGCCATCGGCGGCCTCGCCTACGTCCTGATCGAGTTGCTCCCCGCGCTGCGCGCCCCCGGCGGCGCCACGGTCTCGTGGAAGCCCCGCGCCTGGCGGATCCACGAACTCCGCGCCGCGATCGAGGAAACCGATACCGTCCAGCTCCGCCTCACCCTCGCCGCCGAACTCCTCGCCGCCCACCGCCCCGCCGAAGCCCGCGCCGTCGCCGAGGATTGCCTGCAGGGCGTCTTTCGCGACGACCCGCACACCCTCGCCGCCGTCGCCCGCTACCGGCTCGAAGCCGGCCAATTCAACGACGCGCTCGCCGCCCTCGACCTGATCAAGATCAAGGCCGACCGCATGCTCGCCCTCACCGTCACGCTCCTCCGCGGTCGCGCCCTCGTGCTGGCCGGACGCCACGCCGAGGCCCAGGCCGCCCTCCGCGAAATCGTCGCCACCCACCTCGGCGAGGAACCCCGCTACTTTCTCGCGGTATCCCTCCAACAATCCGGCGACACCGCCGCCGCCCGCGCCCTGTGGGAGGATATCCGCAAACGCTTCCGCCGCGCCGGCCGCGGCTGGCGCAACACCGAAAAACGCTGGTTCAAACTTTCCGCCGAACGTCTCCGCGC
>CAJAYO010000369.1 GCA_903948415.1 uncultured Opitutia bacterium
CCCTGCCGCCGCTCGCGCGGGATAAAACTGGAGCGCCCGTGCCCGTCGATGTGCCACTTGCCGATCGCCCCCGTGTCGTAGCCCGCCGCCTTCAGCACCTTCGGCAGCGTCACCGCCTCCAGGCTCAGCTGCACGTCGTTGAGAAAAATCCCGTGCGTGAGCGGCTTCTGCCCCGTGAGCAGCGACGCCCGCGTCGGCGAACACACCGGCATGCCCGCGACCGCATTCGTGAACCGCACGCTCTCGGCCGCGAGCCGGTCGATTACCGGCGTCTGCGCGTTGGGATCGCCGGCAAACCCGAACGCCTGCGTGCGCCACTGGTCCGCGAGCACGAAGAGAATATTCGGCGGCGCGGCGCGCTCCGCGGCGGCGAGCGCGGTCACCGCCAGCCCACTGCACAGCCACACAGCCACAGACCAACGCGGGGTTTTCGTAGGGGGGGCGCCGCAGTTTCGGCGCCGCCCGCCTGGTGGAAATAAAATTCTCCGCCCCCCGTCCCGCGCGCGCGCCCTCCGTCCCGCGCGCGCGCCCTCCGTTTCTGGCCGCGCGCCGGGCCCCCGGGGTGGGCCCTGCGCTCCGCGCGCGGCTTAACGAGTCACGCCCCGGCCTGCGATCCGCCGCCCGCGGAGCGGCCGGCCCACCTCGGGCGGGGTTTGCCGGAAAGTCAGATGCGCCCGTCCCGCCCGCTGGCACGCCGCCAGCTCAGCCTTCTCCCCGTGCACCATTTTTCCTTTAATTCCCCGGTTGGTTACCGCTCACTGCCCGCCATGAAAACCGTTCGCCCCACCGGTCGGCTGTTGGCGCGCGCGTGCGTCGCGCTCGGCCTCCTCCTCCCGTTTTTCCTGCGTGGCTCTGCGTCGGCCGCCGACGCCCCCGCGGTCGTCACCGGCCGCGTGACCAATCTCTCCACCGGTGATGTCCTCACCAGTGTCGTCGTCGCCCTCGAAGGCACCGACGTGCGCACCACCACCGACCGCGACGGCCACTACCGCCTGCCCGTCCCCGCCGGCACGCCGCGCCTCGTCGTCACCTATCCCGGCCTCGACGACCAACGCCTCACGCTTGCGGCTGCCGCCGGCCAGACCGTCGTCCGCGACATCGCGCTCAACTCTGTCATCTACAAAACCGAAAAATTTGTCGTGAAGGGCCTCCGCGAGGGCCAGGCCGCCGCGATTCAGGAAGAACGCCAGTCCGCCAACGTCCGCACCGTCGCCGCCATCGACGCCTTCGGCAATCCCGGCGCCGCCGTCGGCGAAATGCTCCAGCGCCTCCCCGGTGTCTCCGTCGACGGCTCCGGCGGCGAGGTCGGCGCCATCTACATCCGCGGCATGACGCAGGATTTCTCCTCGCTCCTCGTCGACGGCTCCCAGATCGCCGTCTCCGGCGGCACCGCGATCAGCAACGGCAACGTTTACTTCGGCCAGGTCAGCACCGGCACGCTCGCCTCCGCGGAAATCATCAAGTCCCCCACGCCCGACATGGACGGCAACGCCATCGCCGGCTACATGAACCTCCGCACGAAGCGCGCCTACGACCGCACGCCCGGCCGCCTCATCACGCTCACGGCCGGCACCGCGTGGGCCAACAGCTACGAGCACAGCAGCGTCCCTTACCACGACCGCCCCGAACTCGACCTCCTCAACCTCAGCTACTCCGACGTCTTCAGTGTCTTTGGCGGCACGAACAATCTCGGCGTCGTCGGCACGTTCCAGCGCAACATCGGCAACGGCCTCATCACCGAGGTCGGCCCGCGTCAGGCCGCCGCCGCGCAGACGGGGTTCTTCGTCTCCGCCGCCGCCCCCAACGAGCCCCTCCAGCGCGCCTACGGGGCCGGCCAGTGGGGCGCCCTCGGCCACCAGTCGCCCACGCTCAACCTCGGCCTCAACGCCGACTACAAACTCAGCCCCGACACCACGCTCTTCGTCAAGACCACCTACAACCGCGTAAAGCGCCGCAGCGGCTCCTCGCCCTCCTATTTCCGCTGGAAACTCTTCAACACCGCCACCGCCGCGAATTTTCTCCCCGGCAGCACCTACGACGTCGTCGAAGCCCGCAACGGCACCGTCGACCTCGAGTCCGTCCTCTACATCCGCGAGAGCGAAAGCACCACGCTCTCCGGCGGCCTCGAACAACGCCTCTTCGGCGGCAGCGGCAAACTCACCGTCGATCTCACCTACTCGAAAAACCGCACGATGTATCCGCAGCTCAACCAGCTCTTCGCCCGCCTCACCGGCGTCAGCTGGCGCCTCGACCGCCGCGGCCACGCGGACTGGGACCCCGCCGTCATCCAGACCGGCGGCCCCGACTGGACCGACCCCGTCAACTACGCCGTCCGCCCCGATTCCCAGCTCATCACCTACTCCGCGCCCGCGCAGCGCTGGGGCGGTCGCGCCGATCTCGAAAACACCTTCGCCACCGCCGTTCCGCTCGTGCTCAAAGTCGGCGTGAAGCAGGCCGGCTTTTACCAGAAGGCGAACCGCGACCTGAACTACTACACCTACGCCGGCCCGCCCACCACCCCCGCCACCGGCGGCATCACCCCCTGGCTCGGCTACAACATGCGCATGTCCGGCGGCCGCTACGGCCCGTTCCCGTTTCTTCAACTTCCGCAGACCGGCCTCGCCCACGACGTCTGGGCCGACCCGAAAAACTGGACCCAGTCCGCCGCCGACGTCTGGAACACCCTCTACAACTCGCGCGTCAACGACGCCGAATTCGACGAGACGATCAACGCCGCCTACGTCCAGGGCAGCCTCAAGTTCCGCCGCCTCCGCGTCCTCACCGGCCTCCGCTGGGAGCAGACGTCGACCAACGGCTCCAACCTGATCCGCGTTTCGAATACGACCAACAACAACCTCGCCACCGCCACGCCCGAGGTGAATGCCGCCCGCGCCCTCGCCAACTTCCGCGGCAAAGCCACCGCCGGCACCAAATACAACAATACCTTCCCCGGCGTCCACTTCGTCTACGACGTCTCCCAGGACGTCCTCGCCCGCGCCAGCTACTCGAAGTCCATCACGCGGCCCGTGCCCACCAGCCTCCTGCCCACGCTCGTGCCCAACGAGACCAACCAGACCCTCTCCGGCGGCAACCCCGACCTGAAGCCCTACACCTCCGACAATTTCGACGTCACGATCGCCAAATATTTCACCGGCATCGGCCAGCTCTCCGCCGGCGTTTTCCTCAAACAGATCACGAACTATTTCCGCTCCTTCCAGTCGACCGTCCCCGCCGGCGCCGACAACGGTTTCGGCGGCGACTACGCCGGGTGGACGCTCTCGCAAAACCGCAACATCGGCTCGGCCCGCATCCGCGGCATCGAGCTCAACCACCAGCAGCAATACACGTTTCTCCCCGGCGCCCTGCGCGGCCTCGGCTCCTTCGCCAACTTCACCTACCTCGACACCAAGGGCGATTTTGGCTCCGCGCAGACCACCACGCGCCTCCCGAACCTCACGCCCCGCAGCGCCAACGCCGGCCTCACCTGGCGCGGCTACGGCCTCGATCTGCGCGTGATGATGAACTACCGCAGCGAATTTTTCCGCAGTTCCACCTCCGGCACTTTCGGCTCCGGCGCGGGCGTCCTCCCCGGCACGATGCTCTACGACGTCTTCCAACACGCCCGCACCCTCTGGGATTTCAAAGCCCAGTATAACTTCAGCCGCACCTACAGCTTCTACTTCGACGTCTACAACCTCACGAACGACTGGACGAACAACGACTACGTCCACGCCTTCGGCCGCGAAATCCCGTCCTACGCCTCCGGCGCCGGCACGAGCTACAAACTCGGCGTCACCGCGCGGTTCTGACCGCCTTCGCCGCCCGCCTCGTGAGAGGCGGGATGAACCCCCCTCCGCGCCACGCGCGCATTCCCTGCTCGCACGAGCAGGGCGACCTCGTCCCCCTCCTCCGTCGCGATGACGCGCGACCTGCAATGCCGCGCTTGTAACTGATCGGTGCGTCTCGCAAGGTTCGCCCCGGTCGACCGGTTTTCGTTCCCCCTTCGCCTCGCCCCCACGTGATCACCATGCACCCACACCCGCTCCGCACCCTGCTCGCCCTCCTCTGCGCCGCGCTGCTCACGGCGCTGCCCGCCTTCGCCCAATCCGCCACCGGCACCATCGTCGGCCAGGTTTTTAATCCCTCTACTGGCGAGTATCTCCGCAACGCCCAGATCCGCATCGTGGAGAGCGGCGATGCCGTCGTTTCGGAAGACGAAGGGTTGTTCCGCCTCTCGCCGGTCCCGGCCGGTCGCGTCACCCTCGAAGTCACCTACACCGGTTACCGGAAAGTCACCGCCACCGTTGATGTCGCCGCGGGCGCCACCGCCACGAGAAACTTTGAACTCGTCAGCACGCTCCAAGACTCCGCCAAGAGCACGACGGCCCCCGACGGCACCGTCAAACTCCAGGCGTTCACCGTCTCCACCGAGCGCGAGGGCAACGCCAAGGCGATCATGGACCAGCGCAATTCCATGAACATCACCAACACCGTCGCCTCCGACGCGTTTGGCGACAACGCCGAGGGCAACGTCGGCGAATTCCTCAAGCATCTCCCCGGCGTCGA
>CAJAYO010000370.1 GCA_903948415.1 uncultured Opitutia bacterium
AAACTTTTCCCGCCGCTGCCGCGCTGGAGATTGTGGATACAGCCGAAGCCGTGGTTGTCGTTGACGACGATGATGAGTTTCAGGCCCTCCTGCACGGCGCTGACGATCTCGGTGTGGAGCATGAGATAGCTGCCGTCGCCGAGGAAGGCGAAGACCTCGCGGCCGGGGTCGGCGAGTTTCACGCCGAGGGCGCCGGCGATTTCGTAGCCCATGCACGAGTAGCCGTATTCGGAGTGGTAGTCGTTGGGGGCGTGGGAGCGCCAGAGTTTGTGGATGTCGCCGGGGATGCCGCCCGACGCGTGGACGGCCGTGCCGGTGGTGCCGCAGGCGGTGTTCACGGCGTCGATGACCTGCGCCTGCGTGAGGCCCGGCGCGTCGCGGCGCGGAGCGACGAGGACCGCACGCGTCTCGGACCACGTGGTGCGCACGCGGGCGAGCTTCGCGCGGTAGGCGGCTGATACCGACCAGCCGGCGAGGGCGCGCGCGAGCTGGGTGAGAACGGTGCGGGCGTCGCCCACGAGCGGCAGCGCGCCGTGTTTGTGCGCATCGGCGGCGTGGATGTTGACGCCGATGAAGCGCACGCGGGGATGCTGAAACTGGCTCTTCGAGGCCGTGGTGAAATCGCTGAGACGCGTGCCGAGGTTGATGACGAGGTCGGCCTCGGCGGCGAGGGCGTTGGCGGCGGCGGTACCGGTCACGCCGATGGCGCCCAGACAGGAGGCGTGCGCGTCGAGGATCGCGCCCTTGCCGGCCTGGGTGACCGCGACGGGGATGCCGGTGGCCTCGGCGAATTTGGCAAGCGCGGCCGTGGCGTCGCTATAGTGCACGCCGCCGCCGGCGACGATGAGCGGGCGCTTCGCGGCGCGGAACAATGCGACGGCGGCGCGGAGTCTTTCGGTGGAGCAGGACGGGCGCTCGACGGTGTAGACGCGTTTCTCGAAAAAATGCCGGGGATAGCGGCAGGTCTCGGCCTGCACGTCTTCGGGCAGCGCGAGGGTCACGGCGCCGGTTTCGGCCGGATCGGCCAGGATGCGCATCGCCTCGGGCAAGGCGGTGAGGAGCTGCTCGGGCCGGTTGAGGCGGTCCCAGTATTTCGAGACGGGGCGGAAGCAGTCGTTGACGCTCACGTCCTGACTGCCGGGGAATTCGAGTTGCTGCAGCACGGGGGCGGGGCGGCGGTTGGCGAAGATGTCGCCGGGGAGGAGGAGGACGGGCAGACGGTTCACGGAGGCGACGGCAGCGCCGGTGATCATGTTCGTCGCGCCGGGTCCGACGGAACTGGTGCACGCGTAGGTGCCCAGGCGCTGGCGGGCTTTGGCGAACGCGACCGCCGAGTGGACCATGGCCTGTTCGTTCTTCGCCTGAAAATAGGGGAGCTTGGCGCCGCCGAATTCTTCGAGGGCCTGGCCGAAACCGGTGACGTTGCCGTGGCCGAAAATGCCGAAGACGCCGTTGATCAGCCGGTGCTCGGTGCCATCGCGGGAAATGTATTGTTGCTGGAGAAATTTCACCAGCGCGGCGGCCATACTGAGGGGAACGGTTTTGCTCATGGAGACAGGGGCGATGGGGTTGGGGCGCCGGCGGGGGCCCGGCTGCGCGGAATCAAGGCTCCCTGCTTCTCCGGGAGCAAACGCGAAACGGATGCGGGGAGGGTCCGCTGCGCGGCGAATGAGGCCGTGACCGCCGTCGAGCCGGTGCTTTCCCTCTTCGTGAAGTTCGAGCCGCGGTGCGAGGCGCCTCGGGCGGTCGCAGCCGGGCGAAGGCGGTGGGTGTCGTCCAGCGGCGGGGAACGGCCGCCATGATGGTGCTGCCTACGGGAGCTCTTTTTTCGTAGCCGCAAAGGAACTCCCGTGCTGCGCTGGTCCGTCGCCTCGCCCCGCCGGCCGCTGACTTGCTCCGCCTCATGCCTCACCCGCCGACCACCGCCTCAGGTTCCTCGTTGTTTTCCCTGGAGGGTCGCCGCGCTCTGATCACGGGCGCCGGCCAGGGGATCGGGCTCACCCTGGCGCGCGGTTTCGCCGTCGCCGGGGCCTCGCTCGTGTTGAACGATCGCGATCCCGCGCGGCTCGCCCAGACCGTGGCGCAGTTGCAGCGCGAGGGGTTTTCCGCCGTCGGGCGGTGTTTTGACGTGGCGCGGGCTGACGCCGTCGAGGCCGGCTTGGCGGGACTGGAGACCGAGGTCGGCCCCGTTGACATCCTTGTCAACAATGCCGGCATTCACTCGCGGGCCCCGCTCGACTCGATGTCCACCGAGGCGTGGCAGGCCGTGCTCGACGTGAATTTGACCAGCGCGTTTCT
>CAJAYO010000371.1 GCA_903948415.1 uncultured Opitutia bacterium
CGATTAACGCCTCGTCAAGGGTGCACTTCGGCCGGCCGCCGGCGCGCCCGCACTGCAGGAAATCATCCCCGGGGCCCGCCTCCTTCCTGACGGGCCCGCCGCAGTCCGCCCCCCCCGCCGCGGGCCGGACCCCCGCCGCGGGCCACGGTTTTGCGGCCAAACAGGCCAAAGAAGACCTTCGCCGGAATTTCACCCCGCCCCTCACCCTCGGTGAAACCGCCTGGCCCACCCCTGCAAGTGAGGCGCACCTCGCGCGCAGCGTCCGAAAAGTCACCGGCCAAAAGCCCCCGGAGTCCTGCTCGCGCCCCGCCCTCTGAACGCGCGATTCTGGCCCAGACCCTCGGACTTGCGGAAAAAGCCCCAGCCAAAACGACGGGAATCGATTTAACGACGGACCAACTGTGCAGAAATAATCCGGCGGCGGTCTGGCTCTAACCGATCCAGGTCGACCCAAGCCCGCTCCGAACGACCGAGGGGCTTTGGGCCGGGTATCCCGCCCGCCAGCCGTGGCTGCCGGCGCGGCGGATTACGGCGCGCCGGCGCCCGGCCCGCGGTGGATCGTGCCGGTGATGACGCGGCTCACTTCGTGGCCGGTGGCGTCCTGCACGCGGCACGTGAGTTCGATAACGGTGGCGGGCGCAAGGGTCGGGATCGTGAGGCGGACTTGGCGCGGGTCGGCGAGGACTTCGGCGCGGGTAACCGCGAGCGCGTGTTCGTTCACGCGCGGGCTGCCGTAGTTGGCACTGCGTTTGAGTTCCCAAACTTTCACCACGTAGCGGGCGGCGTCCGTGGCGGTCGCGGCGGTCAACGGCTCGCTGAAGGTGAGTTCGATGCCGCCGGGGATGATGTGCCACGCCGTGGGCAGCGCGGCAGGTTGACCCGTGGGGCGCAGGCGATAAAAACCGCCTTCCTGCTCGGTCTGCGACGTGGCCCACGCCGAGAGGCCGGCGAGGTAGAGCTGGCCGTTGGTGGGATGCACGCGGCCGCGCATGATGCCGGTCGGAAAATCGGGGATCGGCAGGCGGCAGAGCGCGCCTTGCGCCGTGTCGCCGGTGCCGTCGGCGACGACGATTTCGATGCGGCCCTGGCCGTAGGAGAGATTGAGGAGCGCGCCGTTGAGGGTGCCCCATTTTTCGCTGTTGATCCACACGAGTTCGGCGGGCGAGCGGTCGATGGCTTTGTCCACCCACAGGAGCGGCGGGGCCATGGCGGTGTCGGCCGTGTCGGCGGGCGCGCCGTAGCTCCACATGTTGCCGAAAAACTTTCCAGGCGTGACGCGGTTGATGCGGTTCATCGGCATCCAGTGACCCTCCTGGTCGGTGACGAAGAAGGAGCCGTCGGGGTTCAGGCACACGCCGTTGGCGGCGCGAAACCCGTTGGCGAGGATTTCGGTCTTCGCGCCGTCGGCGGAGATTTTCAACAACGTGCCGTGCTGCGGGACGAGGGCGGTGCGGGCGTGGCGGGCGCTCTTCGCGTAGTAGAAATTTCCGGCGGCGTCGGTCTGCAGGCCCATGGCGAACTCGTGGAAGTGATCGGTGACCTGATGGTCGCTGTTCACGTTCTCATAGAAATCCGTCTCGCCGTCGCCGTTGAGGTCCCGCAACGCGACGAGCTGGTCGCGGCACGTGACGAAGATTTCGGTGCCGCGGAGCTTGATCCCGAGCGGTTGAAAGAGACCGGAGGCGATGCGCTTCCACGACACGGTGTCGGCGCCACCATCGATGCCGTCGACGCGCCAGACGTCGCCGTCCCACGTGCACACCACGGCCTGCTTGCCCCCGGGGAGAAAATCCACGCCGCCCGGGCGCACGCGGGCGCGCCACGGATTGCTCTGCGGCAAGGTGAAGCGCTCCCACGCAAACGCGCCCTTCGCCTCGCTGCGCACGATGGGTGTAGCGATGACGTCGGGCCAATGGGCGGCGCTGCCGCGCGTGAAGGCCGCGAGGTCCCGCGGCGCGGCGGCGGCG
>CAJAYO010000372.1 GCA_903948415.1 uncultured Opitutia bacterium
GGCTCACAGTCTCATCCGAAGCAAAAATTGCCGCTGAAGTTGTGAAGACCGCGGCTAAAGCTGCGGCCGAAGTCGTTGAGAGCTCCACACGAGTTGCGGCCGAAGTCGTCGCGGCCGCCGCCCAGGTCGCCGCCGCCCAGGTCGCCGCCCAAGTCGCCGCCGCCCAAGTCGCCGCCGCCCAAGTCGCGGCCGACGAAGTCGCCTCCGACGAAGCAAAAAAGGCCATCGCCAGATTCGAAGACAAAACAGCCACGGTCAGCGTTGAAGTGGCCGAAGCCAAACTTGCCGCAGCGACCATCACCGCTGCCCGTGCCAAAAAAGTTTCCGAAGATGCGGCAGCACGCATAATAGCAACCGCCGCCGAAGTCGCCGCCGCCAACGTCGCGGTCGCGGCCAGAGTCGCCGCCGAAGTGGTCGCGGTCGCCGCGAGGGTTGCCGAGCTCAAAGTGAGATTGCAGGAAAAACGCGACTGACCCGCGTAAGCCGGGGAACCAACGAAACTTGGTCACTCCGAAGCGAGTTCGACCGTCAACCCAGGCATGAATAAGGGTGCCGACGCGTCCCATTGCGAACATCCGGCGGCGGCGGCCACGGCGACCAACTTCGGATATCGATCCGCTTCCCAGACGTTCCGGAGCGCAGTCCACTCCCCTTCCGCCTCTTCTGTCCGCTTCGAATTCGCCCCGACAATCGGCGGCGGCTCGATGTCCATGATCGGCCCACCTTGATGAATCGCCCATCTCTTCCCGCACATCGCCGCCCTCCCGTCGAAATCGTCGACCGCGATTCCATTTCGCTGCGCGAACTCGCCCGCTTGCCAGCGCCACAGCCGCGAGCGAACCGAGAGACCCATAAACTCCGGGCCGAAAAAATCCCCACCGTTGGAATACCGCACCCGGCAAACCCCTTTATCCCGCTGCTCCGTCGCGCCCATGGGCTTGGCGATATATTTTCCGACGTATTTCGAAATTCCTTCACTGTTCGTTTTGCTGGGCATTAATTCAGCCCGCCCGGATACGGCGTATGCATGTTGTGGATGCCTTCCGTCGCAGTCGGTGATTGAACGCCAGCGCGCCCATTCCGAGCGAAGCGCGCTGTGGCAGATCCGTAATTTCCCGACGAAGCCCCTGCGAAATCGAATCCCGTGCGGATCTCGAATGGCCGAACAACGGGCAGACAAAAATGAAGCCGCCCGTTCTTCCTTCGCTCGATGACGCATCTCCACTCTTCGTCGCGACCGGCTAAAACCCCTGTTCGAAGCGAGTTGAAGCGACGCCCCGCGTCCTTCGCACAGGTCACGTGATCCGGGCGTATTAGGGTTAGAAAACCGATCCGATTGATCCCTAACTTGCGCCGAGCCGGACGACGTTCGCGCCAGGAGCAAAACCGTTTTTCGAGGGGATGTTGATAGCTGATTTAGCTTGGCCTTGGCCGTGTCTGCCGAGAGCCCTTCGCTTGCGAGGTTACTATTGAGACAAGGAAGGGCGCGGGGCCGTCCGGGCCAAGCCCGATAGCCGAACCGTCGCAGGCGTTCGGACCCCAGCCCCCCGTTCTTCTCCGCGCAGCCCAAGCGCACTCCAGCGCCCACTTTGTGCGTCCTGATCGGATGCTAAAACGGCGGCATGGGCGGTGTTCGCCGGCATCTGTGCTCCGCACTCGCGGTCCTTCTTCGCGGCGACTGACTGGAGTGCGGAAGAAACTCGCCGCCCCGGCAAGCGCCAGCTTCATTTTCCCTTCCATCGCCGTGCCACCACTCGCCACCGACCTCTTCGACTACTCCTTGCCCCCTCAGCTCGTCGCGCAGACCCCCGCTGCGCGGCGCGACCAATCGCGCCTGCTCGTCGTCGACCGTTCGACCCATTCGCTCGCCCACCACACGTTTGCCGAGCTGCCGCGGTTCCTGCGCGCCGGAGACACGCTCTTCCGCAACAACGCTGCCGTCCTGCCCGCCCGCCTGCACGCCCGCCGCCCCACCGGCGGGCAGGTCGAGTGCTTTCTGCTCCGCCCGGTCGACGGCGAACGCCTGTGGCGCTGCTTGATCAAACCCGGGAAAAAACTCCCGGTCGGCGCGACGTTCGCGCATGCCGACGGCGCCTTTGCCGGGGAAATCGTGTCCAAGAACGACGACGGCTCCGCGGTCGTGCGCCTGACCACGCCGAACGCCGAGCCCATCACCGCCGTCGCCAACCGGCTCGGCGAGGTGCCCCTGCCGCCCTATATCACCCGCGCCGACCCTTCGCAGCGGGCCGAGGACCTCGCCCGCTACCAGACCGTCTACGCCGACCGCGCCCGCCAGGTCGCCGTGGCCGCGCCGACCGCCGGACTGCATTTTACGCCCGAACTTTTCGCGGCACTCGCGGCGCAGGGCGTGGGCACCGCGGAAATCACGCTCCATGTCGGCCTCGGCACCTTCAAACCGATCACCACCGAAACCGTCGAAGCGCACGCCATTCACCGCGAGTGCTACGAGCTTCCCGCCGCCACGCAACGCGCGCTCTTTCCGCCGCTGGCCGGCCGTCGGATTGCCATTGGCACGACCAGCGTCCGCAGCATCGAACATTTTCTTTCCGCCCACGCCGCCCCCCTCGCCGGCGACCTGCCCCACCTTGCCGAAGCCGACACGTTCATCTACCCGCCGCGGACCTTTCGGGGCGTCGATGCACTGCTCACCAATTTCCACCAGCCTCGCTCCACCCTGCTCTGCCTGGTGGCCGCGTTCCTGTCCCCCGGTTCGACCGACGGCATTGCCTGGCTGCGCGAAATCTACGCCACAGCCATCGCCCGGGAATACCGCTTTTTCAGCTACGGCGACGCGATGCTGATTCTGTGAGTGCAACCGGGGAACGCCCGGCCGACTTGCATCGGGTAAAAAATTGGCTATCGACACCCGCTCATGCGCAACTCCCTGTTCCGCCCCCTTCTCGCTTCCGCCGGGCTGATCACGCTCGTCGGCTCGCTGGGCTATTGGCTGGCTTCCGGCGCGCACCGCGGCTGGAGCCAGCATCGGGTGCCGGTCGGGCAAATCGACGAAGTGACGGGCGTGGCCTTCACGACCTACGAAAATCGCTTCGTTCCCGGCATCGAATTCCTCACCGCCGGTATCGCGCTCGGCGCCGGATTGGTCGCCTTCAGTTTTGCTTTTCCCTCACCGCAATCAGCACCCTCCCAATCATGAAAACATCCCTCCTGACCCTCGCCGCTTCTCTCGGCCTCGCCGGCTCCCTCGCCGCGGCGCCCATCTCCTTCGATTTCAAAGACCCGAAAGGCGTAAATGCCATTCAGTTCTCCCTCGACTCCGTACTCGAGCCGATCGCCGGAACCGCCTCGGGCATTACCGGCAAAGTGAACTTTGATCCGGCCAACCCCGCTGCCACCACCGGGAAAATCAGCGTCGCGACCACTTCCCTGGTGGTGCCCAACGCGTTGATGAACGAGCACCTTCTCGGCGAGGCCTGGCTCAACGCTCCCGCCCACCCCGCAATCACCTTCGAACTCACCCGGCTCGACGGGGCCACGACGACCAAGAACGTGACCTCTGCCACCGCCACCGGAAAGTTCACCCTCAAGGGCGTCACCAAAGAAATCACCGTCCCCGTCACGATCACCTACCTCGCCGACGCGTTCGGCAAGCGGATCAACAAACCCGAAGTCAAAGGTGACCTGATCGTCCTCCGCGGCGCGTTCAGCGTCGTCCGTGGCGACTACGGCATCCAGCCCGGCAAGAACGAGGACAAGGTGAATACCGAAATCAAACTCTCGCTGGCAGTCGTCGGTAGCGCCCCGAAAGCCTGATCCCCTCCGCGCTCCCCGTATCCCACCACCCCGGACGGCCCCCCAAAGGCCGTCCTTTCTTTTTTCCCGCGCCACCCCACACTCCGCACCTTCCCATGACCGACGACGACCTGCAGACCCTGATCGAAGATGCCACCGCCGATTTCGCCCTCGGTGAAACCGACTCCGCGATCGCGAAGCTGACGCGCGCGACCGCCGCCGCGCCGCAGTCGTTCGAGGCCTGGCATGCGCTGGCCGAAGTCAACTTCTCCCTCCGCCGGCTCGACGCCGCCCTCGCCGCCGGCGAACGCGGCCACGCGCTGCGTCCCGCCGATCTTTTTATCAACACCACCCTCTCCCGGATTTGGATGGAGCGCGGCGACAAGGCCCGCGCCGAGCACTTTGGCGCCCAAGCGAAAATCGCCGACTGGAAGGAGCAACTCAAGAATCCGCCGGCCCCCGATGCAGGCGGGTTGCGCTGAGGCCCGTTGACACCGCTCCCGGCCCGCCCGTAATTTCCGCGCTCTATGGAAACCCCGGCCTACGTGTTGGAGTTCGAAAAGCCGCTTCGTGAACTCACGAAGCAGCTCGACGAACTGCGTCAGCAGTCCATCGAGACGAACGTCGATCTCGCGAAGGAAATCCGCGGCATCGAGGGCAAGATCGAGGCGACGCGCCGCGACATTTATTCCAACCTGTCGCCGTGGCAAAAGGTCCAGATCGCCCGCCACCCCAAGCGCCCCTACGCCCTCGATTACGTCCATGCGATCTGCGAAGGCTTTCAGGAACTGCACGGCGACCGCCAATTCAAAGACGACCAGGCGCTGATCGGCGGCACGGCATTTTTCAACGGCGACGCCGTGATGATCATCGCCCAGCAAAAAGGCCGGGACCCCAAGGAACGCATTGCGCGCAACTTCGGCATGGCCCAGCCCGAGGGCTATCGAAAGGCGCTTCGCCTCATGAAAATGGCGGAAAAATTTAACCTGCCTGTTTTCACCTTTATCGACACGCCCGGTGCGTTCCCCGGCATCGAATCCGAAGCGCGCCACGTGTCCGAGGCGATCGCCGTCAATCTGCGCGAAATGGCCATGCTCCGCACCCCGACGATCTCCATCGTCGTCGGCGAGGGCGGCTCCGGCGGCGCCCTCGGCATCGGCGTCACCGACCGCGTGCTCATTTTTGAAAACAGCTACTATTCGGTGATCTCACCCGAAGGTTGCGCGGCGATTCTATGGAAAGACGGGGCCAAGGCCCCGCTCGCCGCCGAAGCGCTCAAGATCACCGCCGACAGCCTGGAAAAACTCGGCGTCGTCGACGAGGTCGTCACCGAGCCGTCCGGCGGCGCGCACAACGATCCCGCCCAGGCCGCTGCCGCATTGAAGTATTCGCTGCACAAGCACCTCAACGATCTCCGCGCGCTCGATCCGGAAAAGCTCCTCGACACACGCTACGACCGCTACCGCCACCTCGGCGTCTTCGAAGAGGCCGGCGTGGTGCGCAGCTGAGTGGAGCCGGGCGGTGCGGCCCGCACGTGAACCGCCCCCCCCCGGGTGCGGACACCCTCGTCCCGCTACCGCCGCACCGTCAGCAGTTCGATCTTCTCCGCCCGCGCCATCGATGGGCTGATCGCAATCATCGCACCCGAGATCCGCACATCCTCCGTCGCGACTTCGAATCGCCGCGGCATCCCGTCCATGAATTTCGCGACCACCGGAGCCACCTCGCGGCCGAGCACGCCCGCGTAGGGCCCGGTCATCCCCACGTCGCACATGAACGCTGTGCCCTTCGGGAGCACGCACGCGTCCGCCGTCGGCACATGCGTGTGCGTGCCGAGCACGGCCGTCACGCGGCCGTCCAGATGCCACCCGAGCGCAATTTTCTCCGACGTCGCCTCGGCGTGGATCTCCACAATAATCGCATCCGCCTGCCCCTTGAGCTGCCCGATCATGCGGTCGGCGCAGAGGAACGGACAGTCGGCCTTCAGGCCCATGAACGTCCGCCCCAGCACCGTGAACACCGCGACGCGAAACCCGCGTTTTTCGATGATCAGGTGGTCCCAGCCGGGATTCGACTTCGGCAGGTTCGCCGGCCGGCACACGTGTTCGATCTGGCCGATCTCGTTTTCCCAGCCCCGCTGGTCCCAGACGTGGTCGCCCAGGGTGATCGCATCGACCCCGCAGCCGAGAATGGACTTCGCGAGGGTGCCCGTAATGCCCGCCCCGGCGGCGGCGTTTTCGCCGTTGGCGATCACAAAATCCAAGCCGTGCTCCGTGCGCAGGCGCGGCAGTTTTTCGGCCAAAATATCCCGGCCCGGCCGGCCCACGATGTCGCCGATGAATAGCAGTTTTAGCACAACCGTCACCTTGTAACCGTCTCCGGCGAGCGCCAGCCAAAATCCCGTCCATCCCTAGGCTTGCCTCCCGCCCCTCCCGTCCTTTCTGATACGGCCCTCTTTATCCAGAGCCCATCGCCATGAAAAAAGACACCACCTCCCCCGCTGCGTTTCCTCAGGCCGAGATCGGCCGCGAAATGAAGGGCGCCGACTGCGTCGTCGAGTGCCTCATCCGCGAGGGCGTCGATGTCATTTTCGCCTATCCCGGCGGCGCTTCGCAGGAACTCCACCAGTCGCTTGCCCGCACCGACAAGATCCGCACGATCCTCCCGCGCCATGAGCAGGGCGGCTCGTTCGCCGCCGAGGGCTACGCCCGCGCCACCGGCAAGGTCGGCGTGTGCATGGCCACCAGCGGCCCCGGCGCCACCAATCTCGTCTCGGCCATCGCCGACGCGTTCATGGACTCCATCCCGCTCGTCGCGATCACCGGTCAGGTGTTCTCGAAATACATCGGCAAGATGGCGTTTCAGGAAACCGACTTCTACGGCATGACCCTGCCGATCGTGAAGCACTCCTACCTCGTCATGGACGCGAAGGATCTGCCGCGAATCTTTAAAGAGGCCTTTTACCTCGCCCGCAGCGGTCGCCCCGGCCCGGTTGTCATCGACATCCCGAAGGATATCCAGCAGGCTAAATTCCAACCGGTGTATCCGGCCACCGTCGAGTTCCGCAGCAGCTACGCGACGGCGACGTTCACCGCCCCGGACGAACAACTCAAGCAGGTGCTCGCGCTCATCGCCGAGGCGAAACGCCCCGTGCTTTACGCCGGCGGCGGCATCGTTTCCGCCGAGGCGCACACCGACCTCAAGGCCTTCGCCGAGAAAACCAACATCCCCGTCGCCACCACCCTCATGGGCATCGGCGGCTTCCCCGAAACGCACCCGCTCTCGATGCAATGGTTCGGCATGCACGGTTCCGCCTACGGCAACTGGGCCGTTGACCAGTGCGACCTCCTCCTCTGCTTCGGCGCCCGCTTCGACGACCGCATCACCGGCGACACGAACAAATTCGCCACCCAGGCGAAGATCGTCCACATCGACATCGACGCCTCCGAGCACAACAAGAACAAGCGCGTCCTCCTGCCGATCGTCAGCGACATCAAGCCCGCGCTCGTTCGCCTGAACGAACTCGCGGTCGCCCACAAATTCGCCCCGCCCGATACGGCCGCCTGGCACGCCCAGATCGCGACGTGGAAGAAGGAAACCCCTTTCCGCTACGACGAGAGCCCGCACATCGTCCCCCAGGAAGCGGTCGCCGCCCTCTACGAACTCACCCAGGGTGACGCGATCATCGTCACCGGCGTCGGCCAGCACCAGATGTGGGCCGCCCAGTTCTACCGCTTCGACGAACCCCGCCGCTACATCAGCTCGCTCGGCCTCGGTGCGATGGGCTTCGGCTATCCCGCCGCGATGGGTGCGAAGGTCGCCTGCCCCGACAAGCAGGTCATCGACATCGATGGCGACGGCTCGTTCATGATGAACATCCAGGAGCTCGCCACCGCGCACATCGAGAAAATCGCGGCGAAGGCGATGATCCTGAACAACCAGCACCTCGGCATGGTCGTCCAATGGGAGGACCGCTTCTACGGCAGCGTGCGCGGCAACACCATCCTCGGCGACGAGACCAACGTCGGCAGCCCCGACAATCTCGGCGGCCTCTATCCCGACTTCGTGAAAGTCGCGGAAGGCTTCGGCGTGAAGGGCCGTCGCGTCCACAAAAAGAGCGAACTCAAGGCGGCGATCAAAGAGATGCTCGACCACGACGGTCCGTTCGTCCTCGACGTGATCGTCCCCTACACCGAGCACGTGCTGCCGATGATCCCCGCCGGCAAGACGGTGAAGGACATGATCCTGAAGTAGGGCGCGGTCTCCGCCCCACCCTCCGGTCGCCGGCGAGCGCGCCGCGCCACCCATTCAAGCCCGGACACCCTCCGGGCTTTTTCCTGCCCGGCCGCACCGCCGCGCGGACCGTCCGGCGCTCCGCCCGCTTGCGCCGACCGTGGGCCTCCCGCAGCCTCGGGGCACCCCCGCCATGCGCCTGCTGCCGCTGCTTGCCCTCGTTACCGCCTCCGCGCTGCGTCTTCTCGCCACCGACCCCGGACGCAAGCCCGACGCCCTCGTCGCCGCCGACGGCTCCGGCCACTACACCACCGTTCGCGCCGCCATCGACGCCGCGCCCCAGCTCACGCACGCCGGCGCCGGCCGTTGGACCATTTTCGTCAAGGCCGGCACGTATCGCGAAATCGTCTACATCCAGCGCGAGAAACGCTTCATCGCTCTCGTCGGTGAGGACGCGGAGAAAACGATCCTGACCTTCGATCTCTACAACGACTATCCCGCTCCCGACGGGAAACCCATCGCCACCTTCCGCACGCCCACCGTGATCCTCGACGCCGACGATTTCACGATGGAGAATCTCACCATCGCCAACACCGCCGGCCCGCAGAAAGGCCAGGCCCTCGCGATCCGCGTGGACGGCGACCGCGCCGTTTTCCGCCGCTGCCGTTTTCTCGGCTACCAGGACACCCTTCTGGTCAACCGCGGCCGCCACTACTTCGAAGATTGTTACATCGCCGGTTCGACCGACTTCATTTTCGGCGGCGCCACCGCCTATTTCAAGGGCTGCACTCTCCACGCCCGTCTGAGCGGCTATCTCACGGCCGCCTCCACCCCGGACTTCGCGCCCCACGGCTACGTCTTCGCGCATTGCAAAATCACCGGCGAATCCGCCGAAGTAAAAACCTACCTCGGCCGCCCGTGGCGCGACTACGCCCAGACGGTTTTCCTCTTTACCGCAATGTCGGCCCACGTACGCCCCGAAGGCTGGGACCCCTGGAAAAAGCCCTACGCCGAAAAAGTCTCCCGCTACGCCGAGTTCGGCAGCACCGGCCCCGGCGCCAATCCCGCCGCCCGCGTAAAATGGGCCAAACCGATCACCGAGTCCGACGCCCTCGCCCTCACCCCGCAAAAAGTCCTCGGCGGTGCCGACGGCTGGGACCCGACGAAAAAATAGCCCCCGCCCGCCAGACTCGCCCCCCTCCGTCACCTCGCGGGCTCCGCCCTGCGCGCCGCGCCCGTCGCCGCGCTCCTCGCTTTCTCGCTCGCCGCCGCGCCCAGCCCCTCCTTCCCCGGGGCCGACGGTTTCGGCCCACCCCGCCCGGCGACCGCAGCGGTCGCATGCTGGGGTGCCCCACCCTGAC
>CAJAYO010000373.1 GCA_903948415.1 uncultured Opitutia bacterium
GTCAACGGCGGCATCCTCAACGTCCGCAACGCCGCCGCGCTCGGCCAGGGCTCCAACGTCGACTCCAACAGCACCACCGTCAACGGCACCGGCACCACCGCTCTCGCCGGCACCACCGTGGGCACCGGCGCCGCCAACGGCTCGCTCCAACTCCAACACGCCACCGGCCTCAACGTGGCCCTCGAAAAGCTCACCCTCAACGGCACCGGCTACCTCAACAACGGCGCCCTCCAAAACGTCAGCGGCAACAACACCTGGTCCGGCATCGTCACCCTCGGCTCCGCCGCCCGCATCCAGTCCGACGCCAATACCCTGACCATCGCCACCACGTCCGTCTCCGGCCCCAACACCGACCTCGACGTCCGGGGCACCGGCAACACCACCCTCACCGCCACGCTCGATACCGGCAGCGGCGTCCTCACCAAGAACGGCACCGGCACCCTCACCCTCAACGGCGTCGGCTTGAGCACCTACACCGGTGACACCACGATCAACACCGGCGTCGTCAGCCTCCAGACCGTCGGCGGCCTCGGCGCCACCACCGCCGGCACCACCGTCGCCTCCGGGGCCGCCCTCGAACTCAGCAACGCCACCTACGGCGGCAACCTCGTCACCAGCCAGGAACCGCTCACCCTCGCCGGCACCGGCCTCGGCGGCACCGGCGCCCTCCTCAACCGCTCCGGCACCAACACCTTCAGCGGCCTCGTCACCCTCAACGGCGTCGACACCGTCGCCGGCGCCACCCTCATCACAGCCGTCACCGGCCAAGCCCTCACCCTCGCCGGCGGCACCAGCGCCACCACCCAGGCCCTCACCGTCGGCACCACCGCGGAAAACGGCAACGTCGTCATCTCCGGCAACGCCGCCAACGGCACCAGCGAGTTGTCCAAAAACGGCAGCGGCTCGCTGACCTTCTCCGGCACCCTCACCAAAACCGGCAACGTAAACCTGAATCTCGGCACGCTCGCCTTCACCGGCACCGCGGCGACCGTGGACCAAGTCCACTTGCTCGGCGGCGCCGGCTCCACCCTCGCCGTCGGCTCCGGCACCGTCCTCAATACCGACGAGTTTGATTCCTCGCCCCTCAGCACGCTCAACATCGCCAGCGGCGGCACCGTCATCTCCACCTACAACGTGGGCAACACCGTGTTCTCCGGTCAGATCACCGGCACCGGCGGCACCTTCAAGGCCCTCGGCACCGGCCAGGTCACCTTCGATCGCACCATCATCAACCCCGGCCTCTCCGTCTACCTCGGCGGCACCAGCATCGGCACCAACCTGACCCCGCTGACCTTCACCCTCGCCGGCGCCACCACCCTCCAGTTCGGCGCCCTCTACATCACCGGCGACACCATTCTGGATTTCGGCGACAGCGCCGCGAGCGTCCTCAGCTCCGCCAACCTCATCATCAACGCCGGCGTCAAAATCACCGTGCAAAACTGGATCAGCATGACGGACGCGTGGTACGCCACCTCGGCCCTCGTGCAGAACAACAACGGGACCATCACCTCGGGCACCCTCAACCGCACCGGCTCGGCTCCGGAAAACCAGATCACGTTCACGGGCTTCTCGAACAACAGCACCGCGTGGATCGACCAAACCGCCTACCCCACCTTCAACCAGTACGAAATCCGTCCCGTCCCCGAACCCTCCACTTACGGCGCCCTCCTCGTTTCCGGCTGCGGCGCGCTGCTCGCCTACCGCCGCTTCCGCCGCCGCCGCCCCGGCGCCAGCCCTTCCGACCCCGCCTGACCGCGGCTCGCGCTGGCCTCCGCCCGCCTGGCCCCCGCCCCGCGGGCACCCTGCGCCCCTACCGGAGTCCCGCCCCGGCCCACCGTCCCCCGGGGAACAAAAGTTTGCCTCTCCGCCCCAACGCGCGTCCTCTTTCGGACCAACGTCCCCCCCGATGACCCGCGACCCGCCCACCCTCGCCTCGCTCAGCCGCATCGGCGCGCTGGCGCCCGAGGTGATCGAACTCTTCGATTTCGTCGCCGACTCCCTGCTCTGGCTCAAGGACGAGGCCGGCCATTACCAGTGGGTCAACGTCGCGTTTTACCTCAACTTCGGCCTCCAGTCCCGCGCCGAGGTCATCGGCCGCACCGACTACGATCTCTGCGGCCTCGCCCTCGCCAACCAATACCGCATCGACGACGAACGCGTCCTCGCCGGCGCGCGCATCATCTCGCGCGTCGAACTCGTCGGCCGCTTCGACCATACCGCCCGCTGGTGCGTCACCTCAAAAATCCCCGTCCACGACGCCCACGGCCGCGTCGTCGGCACCGCCGGCGTCACCCGCCCGCTCAACGAACAAAAGCCCGGCACGCCCGCCGATTCCCCGCTCAGCGGCGCCATCCGTTTCGTCAGCCAGAACTTCAGCGAGTCCATCACCAACCGCGACCTCGCCAAGGCCTGCGGTCTCTCGGTGCGCGCCTTCGAACGCCAGTTCCGCGCCACCTACCACAGCTCGCCCCACGACTACGTGCGCCAGATCCGCGTGCGCATGAGCTGCAGCGCCCTCGTCTTTTCCAAAAAATCCCTCGCCGAGGTCGCCAACGAATTCGGTTTCGCCGACCAGAGCCATTTCACGAAGGAGTTCCGCCGCATCATGAGCGAAACCCCGCGCGCCTACCGCACCCGCTGCCAGAGCTAGCGCGGCGCCCCGGCCGCGAGCGGCGCGCCCCCCGGAGCGGCGGTTGCCCACCGCCAATTCTATCCGCCCGCGTCCCCGAACCCTCCGCGCCCCGCCATCCCCCTCTCGGATTGCATGCGTCGCCCCATGCATTTTGTGGCCCATCGCTCTCCCTCGATTTCTCCCGCCTTGCCCCACTCCGATCAATCGCCCATGGTCCCCCCGTTCCCACCATGGCCGACCTCAATCCTGCCACCGTCATCGTCGCCGAGGTTTTGCAGCGCCTCGCCGCCCGTCCGTTCGAACCGTTCGTGCTCGTCCTCTCCAATGGCTCCCGCCACGAAGTGCCGACCCCCGACCACTGCACCGTCCAGCGTTTTTCCCGCCGCATCAACGTCGACCACGACGACGGCTCCTTTGTGACGATCAACGCGCTCCACCTCGCGCAGATTGAGTTGCTCCATAAGCCCGCCGTGTAAACGCCGGCGCGTCCATCCCTCACGCGACGATCGCGGTTGTTTATCGCCAACCACCCTCCCCCGGAGCGGCGGTTGCCCACCGCCGATTTTTCACCTCACGACGCGCCGCCGTTCTCGATCCCGCTCCACCCCCTCACCCGTCCGGCCGACTCCCCCTGAAGACGCTTTCCGGCGTCGGCTTCATGCTCAAATCGGACCGGGGCGGCGCGCTCCGCCGGCTCTTTCCCGTGCGCTCCTTCGCTCACGCCGGCCCACCCCATCACCCCGGGCCGCAATTCGACAAAAACTCGCCGTCGCCCTTCTAGCGCTTCCGGCGCTCCTCATCTAGGATCGCCCTCCGCACCCTCGCCCGCTTCACCTCCGGAGCCGGTTGAGTCTGCCCCAACCCCCATCCCCGCATGATCTCGGCCTCGCTCTCCCGCTCTCTCTTGGCCACCGTCGCTCCGGCGATCGCGCTGGCGTGTGCGACCGCCGCCACCGCGGCCCCCACGATCACCTTCAAAAAGCAGATCCTCGACGCGAAATTCTTCGCCGAGAGCATCTCCGCCGCCGACGTCAACAAAGACGGCAAACTGGACCTCATCGTCGGCCCCCTCTGGTTCCAAGGCCCCGCCTTCACCAAACGCACCGAGATGCGCGCCCCCCACGCCTACGACAAGGAAAGCTACTCCGACGCTTTTATCGCCGACGCCGCGGACATCGATGGCGACGGCCTCCCCGACTCGATCCAGGTCGGCTGGCCCGGCCGCCCCGCCATGTGGGCCAAAAATCCCGGCGCCGCCGGCGGCGACTGGACCAAGTTTCTGCTTTACCCCTACGTCGGCACCGAATCGCCGCACCTCGTCAAACTCATCGCCGGCCAACCCGACGTGCTCATTTTCTCGGCCTACAAGAAACTCGGCTACGCCACCCGCCAACCCGGCAAACCCGAAGCCCCGTGGTCCTTCCACGCCATCTCGCCCGAGGGCACGTGGCAGCGCTACACCCACGGCATCGGCGCCGGCGACCTCAACGGCGACGGCCGCCCCGATCTCCTCACCGCCACCGGCTGGTGGGAACAGCCCGCCTCCCTCGCCGGCGACCCGCTCTGGAAATTTCACGCCACCGACTTCGGCAAGGGCGGCGCCCAAATGTATGCCTACGACGTCAACGGCGACGGCAAGGCCGACGTCATCACCAGCATCGAAGCCCACAAATACGGCCTCAGTTGGTTCGAACAACTCCCGCCCGCCGCCGGCTCCACCGAGCCCACCTGGAAAGAGCACGCCATCACCAGCCGCGATCCCGCCGAGAAACTCGGCGACGTCCAGTTCTCCCAACCCCACGCGATGGTCCTCGCCGACATCGATGGCGACGGCCTCCTCGACGTCGTCACCGGCAAACGCCACTGGGCCCACGGCTCCAAAGGCGACCCCGAGCCCACCGCCCCCGCCGTCCTCTACTGGTTCAAACTCCACCGCGACCCGGTGACGAAAGCCGTCACTTACACGCCCCACCTCATCGACAACGATTCCGGCGTCGGCACGCAGTTCGTCGTCGCCGACCTCAACGCCGACGGCCTCCCCGATGTCGCCGTCGGCAACAAACGCGGCGTCTTCGCCTTCATCCAACAGCGGGCCAAATAAAATCCCTCCCTCCCGGTCGTCCGCGCCCCCGCCCCACTTTCCCTCTCCCTTTCCCTCTCCCTTTCACTTTCCCTTTCCCTCCCTCCCATGGCCATTCCCTCCGTCCTCGATCTCAAGATCGTCAAAAAATCCACGCAAAGCCTCGTTGAGGCCGAGCTCTCCGCCACCGGCGGTCTCCTCCGCCTCGCCCCCGCCTGGGTGCCGCGCTCCTTCCTCCAGCCCGGCCTCCGCATCAAACTCCACCCCGATGACACCTACGCCTACGGCCTGAACCGCGGCGGCATCGACGAACGCTGGTTCGCCTCCACCACCGTCACCGCCAACGAGGGCCGCGCCCACGACGAGGGCCTCAGCTACGCCGTCATCGGCAACAAGCGCCTCACCCTCGCCCAGGCCGTCGAAGACTGCGGCGCGACCATCGTCGGCAAATCCATCTGGAAAAAATACGGCAAATGGCCCGTCTACTCGAAATTCTTCGATAACATGGGGCCGATCCCGCACCACATGCACCAGAGCGCCGCCCAGGCGAAGCTCGTCGGCCAGGAAGGCAAACCCGAGTCCTACTACTTCCCGCCCCAGCACAACCCCGTCGGCAACAACTTCCCCTACACCTTCATGGGCTTCGAGCCCGGCACCACCAAGGAGCAGGTCAAACAGTGCATCCGCAACTGGAACAAGGGCGACAACGGCATCCTCGATCTCTCCAAAGCCTACCGCCTCAAGGTCGGCTCCGGCTGGCTCATCGACCCGTGCATTCTCCACGCCCCCGGCTCCCTCTGCACCTACGAGCCCCAATGGGGCTCCGACGTCTTCGGCATGTATCAAAACCTCGTCGAGGGCCGCGAAGTGCCGTGGTCCCTCCTCGTGAAAGACATGCCCAAGTCCAAGCACAAGGACATCGACTTCATCGTCGACCAGCTCGACTGGGAAAAGAACGTGGATCCAAATTTCAAGGACAACCACTACCTCGAGCCCGTCCCCGTCGCCGACACCCGCAGCGAGGGCTACGTCGACCGCTGGATCGTCTACGGCAAGGTCGACGGCGAACAGCTCTTCACCGCCAAGGAACTCACCATCGATCCCGGCACCAAGTGCACCGTCAAGGACACCGGCGCCTACGGCCTCATCTGCGTGCAGGGCTCCGGCACGATCAACGGCCAGCCCCTCGTCAGCCCGAAGCTCATCCGCTTCCACGAGCTCACCGAAGACGAGTATTTCTGCACCGAAGACGGCGCCAAGGCCGGCGTCACCTTCGAAAACACCAGCAGCACCGAGCCCATGGTCTGCCTCCGCTACTTCGGCCCCGAAGTTAACCCGAACGCCCCCCAGATGGGCGCGTATCGCAACAATAAGTTCTGAGTCACCGCACCATTCGACCCAGAGGCCACAGAGCCCCCCCAGAGAGCACGGAGCCCAATCCCAAGACCGAATCGGCCTTCCTCCTCTGTGTCCTCTGTGCCCCTCTCTCCGACCTCTGTGTCGAAAAATAAATCACCGCGTCCTCTCCGCCCGCTCAACTCCCACCGCCCAACCCTCAACTCCCCCCACCATGCCCGCCAATAACTTCCCCAAACTTCACAACGCCGCCTGGCCCGGTCTCGTCGGCAAAGGCTCCCCCGGCGCCGAGCCGTTCATCGAACTCGACACCATGCTCGACCTCACCGCCAAGGCCGACGTCGGCGGCGTCAAGTTCGACGGCATCGACCTCTTCCTCTACAACCCCCACACCGACATCGATATTTCCGACGACGGCATCAAAGCCCTCGCCGCCAAAGTAAAAGCCAAAGGCCTCGTCGTCGGCTCCGTCGTCGCCCCCGTCTGGTTCGACGCCTCCGCCGGCGGCGACGAAAAGGCCCGCGCCAACTTCGTCACCCACGTCCGCAAGGCCATCCGCATCGCCAAAAAGCTCCGCGAGCTCGGCGTGCGCCCCTACGGCGTCGTCCGCATCGACAGCGCCACCCCCGTCACCGCCTGGGACAAAGACCCGAAGGGCACCACCAAACTCATCGCCCAGACCTTCCGCGAATGCGGCAAGATCGCCAAAGCCAACGGCGAGCGCCTCGCCGCCGAAGGCGAGATCTGCTGGGGCGGCATGCACTCGTGGAAGCACATGGTGAACCTCCTCGAGGCCGTCGGGATGCCCAACGTCGTCGGCTTCCAGGCCGACATGTCCCACACCCACCTCTACACCCTCGGCGCCAATGCCGAAGCGCACCGCATCGTCCCGAAGAATTACCACTACGAACCCGCCGAATTCCACAAGGCGATGGTCAAGCTCACCAACGCCCTCCGCCCCTGGACCATCGATTTCCACGTCGCCCAAAACGACGGCACCGTCTTCGGCTCCGGCGACCACGAAAAGACCGGCCGCCACTGCCTCGCCACCGCTCCCAAGGGCAACCTCCCCATCCCGCGCGACTCCGGCTACTGGCTCCGCGACGGCAAGGGCAAGGTCACGAAAAAGATGAAACACATCTGCTGGGACGGCTGCA
>CAJAYO010000374.1 GCA_903948415.1 uncultured Opitutia bacterium
CATGACCACGATCCACTCCTACACCGCCACGCAGAAGACCGTGGACGGCCCGTCGAAGAAGGATTGGAAGGGTGGCCGTTCCGCCGCCATCAACATCATCCCGTCCACGACCGGTGCCGCCAAGGCGACCGCGCTCGTGCTCCCGGCGGTCAAGGGCAAGCTCACCGGCATGTCCTTCCGCGTGCCGACCCCGACCGTCTCGGTCGTCGATCTCACGTTCAAGTCCACGAAGGAAACCTCGCTCGCCGAAATCAACGCCGCGCTCAAGAACGCGTCGGAGACCTACCTCAAGGGGATCCTCGGTTACACCTCCGACGAAGTCGTTTCGTCGGACTTCATCCACGACAAGCAATCGTCGATCTACGACGCCGGCTCGTCGATCGAACTGAACAGCAAGTTCTTCAAACTCGTGTCGTGGTATGACAACGAGTGGGGCTATTCCAACCGCGTCGTCGATCTCACCAAGATGATCGCGGCCGGCATCTAACCGCGCCTTCGCGCTTTCTGAAAGGAGCGAGGAGTGAGGAGCGAGTAGCGAGCATTCTGATTGCTCGATCCGCCACTCGCTCCTCGCTCTTTTTTCGCCCGCACCCAGAGGTTTTCCTGCTCGCCACCCGCTCTCCGCTCTTCACTGCTCGACCCTTTAATTTTCCCGACCATGCCCAAATTCAAATCCATCCGTGACCTCGCGCTCGCCGGCCAACGCGTGCTGATGCGCGTCGACTTCAATGTTCCGCAGGACAAGCAGACCGGTGCCATCACGAACACCGCGCGCATCGCGGCCGCGCTGCCGTCGATCACGTTCGCCCTCGACCAGGGCGCCTCCGTTGTCCTCATGTCGCATCTCGGCCGGCCCGACGGCCAGACGATCGCGAAATTCTCGCTGAAGCCCGTCGCCGCCGAACTGGAAAAGCTCCTCGGCCGGCCCGTCACGTTTCTGGCCGACTGCGTCGGTCCGGCCGTGGAGGCCGCCTGCGCGCAGCTCGCGCCCGGCACCGTCGTGCTGCTGGAAAATCTCCGCTTCCACATCGAGGAAGAGGGCAAGGTGAAGCTGGAGGACGGCACCTCGAAGAAGGCCGATCCGGCCGCCGTCGCCGCGTTCCGGGCCTCGCTCACGAAGCTCGGCGACGTGTTCGTGAACGACGCGTTTGGCACCGCGCACCGCGCGCACTCCTCGATGGTGGGCGTGGCGCTCCCGGTGAAAGCCGCCGGTTTCCTCATGGAAGCCGAGCTCAAGGCCTTCGCGAAGGTGCTGGAGAATCCCGATCGTCCGCTGCTCGCCATTCTCGGCGGGGCGAAGATCGCCGACAAGATTCCGCTCATCCACAACTTGATCGAGAAGGCCGACAAGATCATCATCGGCGGCGGCATGGCCTACACGTTCTACAAGCAGCTTCACGGCATGCCGATCGGGACGAGCCTCTTTGATCCCGAGGGCGCCAAGATTGTCGGCGAACTCGTCGCGAAGGCCAAGGCCCGCGGGGTCGAGCTGATCTTCCCGGTCGATTTCCTCTGCGCCGACAAGTTCGCCCCCGACGCGAACACGCAGGTCGCGGAAATTGCCACGGGCATTCCGGACGGTTGGGGCGGCCTCGATGCCGGCCCGAAGTCCATCGTGCTCTACCGCGCGGCGATTCTTTCCTCGAAGACGATCATCTGGAACGGTCCGGCGGGCGTCTTTGAGTTCGAGAGATTTTCCGGTGCGACGAAGGCCATGGCCGACGCCATTGCCGAAGCCACCGCCCAGGGCGCCACGACGATTGTCGGCGGCGGCGACACGGCGACGGCCGCGAAGAAGTTCGGCGTGGCGAAAAAAGTCACCCACTGCTCCACCGGCGGCGGTGCGAGCCTCGAGTTCCTCGAAGGCAAAGTGCTCCCCGGCGTCGCTTTTTTGGAAAACTGACGCCTTCGCGCCGCAGCGAGTAGCGGGTAGTGAGTAGCGAGCGTTGCGCGCGCGAAAATTATTTCTACTCGCTACCCGCCACTCCTTACTCGCTACTTTTCTACCATGATCACCCGTAAAAAACTCATCGCCGGCAATTGGAAGATGAACAAGACCTCGGCCGATGCGGTCGCGCTCGTCGGCGACCTCGTCGCCACGATCGGCCGCCAGACCGACGTCGACGTCGTCGTTTGCCCGCCCTTCACCTCGATCGAGACGGTCGCCAAGGCGATCGACGGCTCCACGCTGAAACTCGGCGCGCAAAACATGCACCCGGAAGCCAGCGGCGCCTTCACCGGCGAAGTCTCCGCCCCGATGCTCCGCGCGCTCTTTGCGACGCACGTCATCCTCGGTCACAGCGAGCGCCGCGCCTACTTCGCCGAGACGGACGCCTTCATCAACAAGAAGGTGCTCGCCGCGCTGAAGAACCAGTTGAAGCCGATTTTGTGCGTCGGCGAAACGCTGGCCGAACGCGAGTCCGGCGCGACCCTCAAAGTCGTGCAGACGCAGCTCGAAGCCGGCCTCGACGGCGTGAGCAAGGAGTTGGCCCCGAGCGTCGTGATCGCGTACGAACCCGTGTGGGCGATCGGCACCGGCAAGGTGGCGACGACCGAGCAGGCGCAGGAAGTCCACGCGTTTATCCGCGGTCTGCTCACGAAGCTCTTCACCGAGCCCGTGGCGCAGAAGGTGCGGATCCTCTACGGCGGCTCGATGAAACCGTCGAATGCCCCCGAGTTGCTCGCGCAAAAGGACATCGACGGCGGTCTCATCGGCGGCGCGGCCCTCGAAGCGCGGAGCTTTGTGGAACTCGTCACGGCGGCGGCGGCGGTGAAGTAATTTTCCCCCGAGCGACCGGCCCGGTCCGGTGCGTTTTTCCCAACGGGAGCGGCCACGCTCCCGTTTTTTATTTTCCGCGCACGGCCATGTTCTGGACGAGCGCGTGCAGAAAGGTGGGGTCGCCGGGCAGTTCGCGGAACGCGCCGAGCGCGGCTGCGGTGTGTTCGGCGGCGATGCGGTGCGAAGCTTCGATGCCGTAAAGTTTCACGAACGTGGTCTTGTCGGCCTGCGCGTCCTTGCCGGCGGTCTTGCCGAGCGTCGCGGTGTCGGCGGTGGCGTCGAGGATGTCGTCGATGATTTGAAACGCCAGGCCGAGGTGGCGGCCCGCGCGGCGGAGGGTGGCGAGGTGGCGCGGGTCCGCGCCGCCGACGAGGCCGCCCAGCACGAGGGCGGCTTCGATCATCGCGGCGGTTTTGTTGAGATGAATGAACTCCAACTCGTCGGGTGTCGCGTCGGCTTTTTTCTCCGCGAGGAGGTCTTCCATCTGGCCGCCGACGAGGCGGCGGCTGCCGGCGGCATCGGCGAGTTCGCGGATGAGCGCGTGGGCGAGGGCGGGTTGCGCGGCGTAGCGCTCGGCGAGGAGACCGAAGGCGTGGGTGAGGAGCGCGTCGCCGGCGAGGAGGGCGGTGGCTTCGTCGAACTGTTTGTGCGCCGTGGGCCGGCCGCGGCGCAGGTCATCGTTATCCATGCACGGAAGATCGTCGTGGATGAGCGAGTAGGTGTGGACGCACTCGATGGCGACGGCGGCGGGCAGGGGGTCGGACGAACCGTGGCCGAACAGCTCGGCGGTGGCGAGGACGAGGACGGGGCGGAGGCGTTTGCCGCCGGCTTCGAGGCTGTAGCGCATCGCGGTGTGGAGGCGCGTCGGACGCGTCGTGGCGGGCGGGAGGTGGAGGTCGAGGCCGTGGGCGACGGAGGCGACGTGGCGTTTGAGTTCGGCGGCGAAGTCCATGGGGCGGGAAGAGAGAAGGGAGAGACGGGGCGAACGTAAGGCCGGAGGTTGGAATGCTCCAAGCTCCAACGTGCATTTTTCGCGGAGGGCACGAGGGCGCACCCTGCCGGGTCAAGGCGGGACACCGCAAGAGGCCGGCCGGGACGTTTTCGGGATGAGGCGGCGGGTGCCGGTGCACCGGGATTTTAGTTTTGGAGAAACGCTCTCGCCTTCGCGACGGGCGTTACCCATAACGCCCCGTTCCCAATCCATGCCAACCTACGAGTATGCCTGCCCCAAGTGTGGCCACGAATTTGAGCAGTTTCAGTCGATGCGCGACGAGCCGCTCAAGAAATGCCCGAAGTGCAAAAAAACGGGGGTCAAGCGTCTGGTCGGCGGTGGCGCCGGCCTGATTTTCAAAGGCACCGGTTTTTATATCACCGACTACAAGACCAAGAAGGGCACTCCGCACAAAGAGGGCGGTGGCGAAACGAAGGCGTCGTCGGGCGAGAGCAAACCGGCGGCGAGCCCAGCCGCGGCGCCGGCTCCGGCCAAGCCGTCGACGTCGGCAGCGAAGAAGAAGTAGGTTTCACTTTTCCCCATGAGCAAAAAAATCGATCGGACACCCCATGAACCCGGTTGGAGCGAGGTTATCCTCGGGGCGGCGCTGAGCGTGGGGCTGGGCGCGATACTGGGTGCCGTGGCGCTCGTGTTCAAACCGGTGGTCGTGGTGAAGGAGGCGCCCAAGGAGCCGGCCGCGGGGGTCACCTATTTTATCGAGGGATCGCGCGACTCGAACAAGGCCAAGCAGGCCGCGGCCAAGCGGAAAGCGTTCGCGCAGGGATCTTCGGGCACGTTCTCAATCACCGAGGACGATCTCAATTCGTTGACGGGCCCGGCGACGGCGGCCGCAGCCGCGAAAGCGAAACCCGGCGAGAAGGCGGCCCCACCGGCGCCGGCCGTCACGGGCGAGATGCTCACGGCGGGCACGCCGAATTTCCGCATCCGCGACGGCGTCGTCCAGATTGGGTTTCCGGTGACGGTCAATGCGCTCGGCGCGGACGTCAAAGTGATCGTGCAGGCGCAGGGGACGTTTGCCAAGAAAGGCGACGGTTTCGTCTTTGAGCCCGAGTCGCTCATCGTCGGGTCGTGTCCGGTGCAACGGCTGCCCTACGCGTCGACCTACGTGCGGAACAAATTTTTGGCTTCGCAGACGGTGGCGGAAGACATCGCGGCGGCGTGGCCCAAGTTGGTGAGCGTGGCGGTCGAGGGGAGCACGCTGAAACTGACGATGCCGTGAAGCGGTGGCGGTTGCGCGTGCTGGTGGTCGTCGCGCTGGGCGCGGTGGCGCTCGGCTGGGCGGCGACGGGATCGTCGGTCCCGGTGATCTTTCAATCCGCGCCGGGACGTTTCGAAGTCGCGGCGTTGGACGGCGGTGACGCGCAGCGGGTGGCGGCGCTCGCGGCTCAGGCGTGGCCCATGCTGGCCGGGCCGTTGGCGTTGCCGGAGTCGTTTGCGTCCCCGGTGTTCGTGCGGCTCGTGCCGGCGGCGGACTGGGGCGAGCGGTCGCCGTTTCGCGTGACGGTGGAGGCCGGTGGCGTGGTGTCGGTGCGCGTGGCGTGGGACCCGACGACTCCGGAGGTCGTGGTGCGTCGCGCGCTCGTGCAGGGGCTGCTGATGCGGCAGGCGGTGGCACGACATGGCGTGAACGAACGGCTGACGGCGCCGCTGTGGTTGGAGCACGCGTGTGTGGGGTGGTGGCGCACGCGCGCCGAGCCGGCGCAACTTGACGCGCTCAAACAGGCAAGCGCGCGACTGGCCCCGCCGGCGCTGGAGGACCTGTTGCAGTGGCAACGCGGGGCGACGGAGCCGGTGCCGTTCGTCGACGGGGCGGTGTGGTTGCTGACGTTTTTGACGGGCGAAGCGGGGAAGGCCGGCGAGTGGCCAGCGCTGTTGCACCGGCTTTTGGGCGGCGAGGCGCCGGCGGCGGCCTTGGCGGCGAGTTTTCCGGGGCGCTATGCGAACGACGGCGAACGCGAGCTCTGGTGGCAGACGGGCTGGCAGCAGCTGCGGCGCGCGCGGGTGCTGCCCGGCTGGGAGGCCGCGGAGTCGCGGGTCGAACTCGCGGAGATGGTGCGGTTCGTCTTCACCCAGCAGGGGGAGGACGCGGTGCTGCCGCTGCGCGAAGTGCTGGAGCGAGCCGGCGAACCGCTCGTCGACCGGGAACTCAAGCGCCGGGCGGCCGCGGTGAATCGTTTGCTGACGGCGCTGCATCCGTTCTACCGCAACGCGGCGCTGTCGCTGGCCGATGCGCTGGCGGTGCGCGGGGCGGGCGCGGAGCGGCGCGACGCCGTGTGCGCGGCGTTTGAACAGGATTGGCGTGACGCCACGGAACTGGAGCGCGCCAGCGCGACTGCGCTCGATGCGCTAAGCGCCCGGGAAAATAAGGCGTCAGCCAAATAACAGCGTTGGGTTCACGCAGCAGGGCGGGCTGCCGTAACGCCGTTTAATCAATGACACGGTGTCGCCGGGGTGTCGCCGGGGCGGGGATGGGGCCGGAGGGAGAGAAACGCCGGGCGCGCCGGTGGGCGACGACGCGGAGACGGGTTAAGGTCTTGCGCAGGGGTGCGCCCGCCCGAAAACTTTCGCGGTGTCGAAAAGCTTCAAGAACATCAGTGTGGTGGCATCCGCCACGATGGTGTCGCGCGTGCTCGGGCTGGGGCGCGACATGCTGGTGACGGCGGCGTTCGGCACATCGGCGCTGGCGTCGGCGTTCTACACGGCGTTCACATTGCCGAATCTGTTTCGCCGGCTGCTCGGCGAGGGCGCGTTGACGGCGGCGTTGGTGCCGACCCTGCACGAGGAGCTGAAGGCGCGGGAGCGGGCGGGGGCGTTCGCCTTGGTGAACCAGGTCGCGAGCTGGCTGTTCGTGGCGACGGGCGTGATCGTCGTGGCGGCGATGGCGGCGCTGCTGCAGGCGGAGCGGCTCGCGGGCGTGGCGCGCCACGGGGGCGTCGGCGCAGAGACGGTGGAGCGTTTCGTGCAGTCGGCGGATCTCGCGGTGGTGTTGTTTCCGTATTTGGTGTGCGTGTGTCTGGCCGCGGCGTTCAGCGCGGCGCTGCAAACGCTCGGACGTTTTTTGGAACCGGCGTTGTCGCCGATCTGGCTCAACGTGGCGATGATCGGGCTGCTCGGCGGTGCGGTTTACCTGGGGTGGTCGCCGACGGCGGAGGGACGGATGCTGTGGTTGTGCGGCGGAGCGCTGCTCGGGGGATTTTTGCAGATGGTCGTGCCGGCGATGGCGCTGATGCGCGAAGGCTGGCGGCCCCGCTTCGATCTTTCCGCGGGTGAGGCCGTGCGGCAGATTGCCCGGCTGATGGGACCGACGGTGTTTGGTTCGGCGATCTATTTGGTCAACATGGCGGTTTCGCGGATCGTGGGACTTTCGCTCAACGACTCCGCCGTGACGGTGTTGAATCTGGCCACGCGACTCATGGAACTGCCCATTGGGGTGTTTGCCGTGGCGATCTCGACGGTGGTGTTTCCGCTGATCGCGAAATACGCCGCGGCGGGCGACTGGCCCAATCTGGCGAACGCGTATCGCAAGGGGATGCGGCTGATTCTCGTCATCAATGTGCCGGCGGCCGTGGGGCTGGTGGTGCTGGCGGTGCCGATCATCCGGCTGCTGTTTCAGCGCGGGGCATTTTCCGCGGCCGACACGGCGCTGATGCAGCCGGTGCTGGCGGTGTACGCGGTGGGGCTGCCGTTTTTCTCGTTCGTGAATCTGGTGCTGCGGGCGTTCTACGCGCAGAAAGACACGGTCACGCCGGTGCGTGCGGCGGTGTTGAGTTTCGGGGTGAACCTCGCGCTGAGCGTCGCGCTGATGGGGCCGCTTGGCACGGTGGGATTGGCCCTCGCGGGCAACGTCGCGATCATCGCGCAGGCCTGGTATCTGCAACGCGCCTTGGCGCGCAAGCATCCGGCACTGCGGTTCGGCCATCTCGTGCGGGATCTCGCGAAAGTGATCGGGGCGAGCGTCGTGATGGGGGGCGTGGTGGCGGCGGGCTGGTGGGGGTGGACGCGGGCCGTCCCGCCCTCAAATGTGACGGACGCGCTGGCGCTGGCGTCGTTGATTGCGGCGGGCGTGGCGGTCTACGGCGCGCTGCTGTGGGTGGGGAAGATCGAAGGGCGGGAGGATTTGGCGGCGGTGATCGCAAAGGTGCGTGGGCAACCGGCCCGGGCCCGGCCTCCGGCATGAAACTGAAACCCGATTGGTTTTTGATCAGCATGGTGGCGGCGACGGTGCTCGCGTGGGCCTTTCCGTCGCCGGGGGCGGCGGGCGGCTGGATGCATCCCGAAGTGGTGACCAAGGCGGGTGTGGCCCTGATTTTTTTTCTCCATGGCGTCGCGCTCTCGTTTCACGCTTTGAAAGCGGGGACGCTGCGCTGGCCGCTCCATCTGCTGGTGCAAAGCAGCACGTTCGTGCTGTTTCCCCTGCTGGGTCTAATGCTGACTTTCGCGCTGGGCGATTCGGTGTCACCCGAACTCAAACTCGGCCTGTTCTTCCTGTGCGCGCTGCCGTCGACCGTATCGTCGTCGGTGGCGATGACCGCCACCGCGCACGGCAACGTCGCGGGGGCCGTGTTCAACGCGACCTTGTCCAGTCTGCTCGGTGTTTTTCTGACGCCGTTGTGGGTCGCGTTTGTGTTGAAATCGGGCGGGGCGAGCCAGCCGATCGGGCCGGTGATTCTCGATCTGATCCGCTGGCTGGTCTTGCCGCTGGTCGTGGGTCAGCTCTGCCGGCCCTGGCTGGGTGCGTGGGCGCAGCGCCACAAGGCGCGGATCGGGCTGGTGGACCGGGGGACGATTCTCCTGCTCGTCTACACGTCGTTTTGCGACTCGTTTAAACAACACATTTGGTCCGGCCACGGCGCAGGGCAGATCTGGCTGATGGCGGGGATTTCCGGAGCGCTGTTTGCCCTCGTGATGATCGTGATGGCGCGGGCGTCGGACGCGTTGGGTTTTTCGCGCGAGGACAAAATTGCCGCGATGTTCTGCGGCTCGAAGAAAACTTTGGCGTCGGGGGTGCCGATGGCGAAGCTCATCTTCGGGGCCCATCCCGGGCTCGGGCTGATTCTGCTCCCCATCATGATCTACCATCCGCTCCAACTGGTCGTTTGCGGCCTGCTCGCGCAGCGCTGGGGGCGGCAATCCGCTCCTCCGCCGTGAGTGCAATTCCGGCCCGTCCGGGTGAAATCGCCGTGCGGCACAACGTCGGCGCGAGCCGCTTCGAGGCCCTCGTGGACGGCTATCTGTCCGTCGTGGATTACACGTTTGAAGGGGAGGTCGTGGTATTCACGCACACGTTTGTGCCGCCGGAATTGCGCGGGCGGGGCCTGGCGGAAAAGCTGGTGCGCGCGGCGCTGGCGTGGGCGACGGTGGAAAAACGGCGGATTGTGCCAGCGTGTTCCTACGTGGACACGTTTGTGCGCCGGCACCCGGAATTTCAGGTGCTGCTCTGACCGAGCCGGGAGTTGCGAAAGGCCGGGAAGCGCCTTTCCTGCGGACTTCATGTCGCATCTGTTTGAACCGTTCACGCTGAAGTCGGTCACGCTCCGCAACCGCATCGGGGTGTCGCCGATGTGCATGTATTCGTCCGCGGACGGCGTGGCGAACGACTGGCATCTGGTCCACCTGGGCGCGCGGGCGGCGGGGGGGGCAGGCTTGGTGATTGCCGAAGCGACGGCGGTTTCGCCGGAGGGACGCATCACACCGGGCGATGCGGGGATCTGGGCGGACAAGCACGTCGAGCCGCTGGTGCGGATCAACCGTTTTGTGAAGCAACACGGTGCGGTGCCGGGTATCCAGCTTGCCCATGCGGGACGCAAGGCCGGTGCGGCGCGTCCGTGGGAGGGCGGGGCCCATCTGGCGGACGACGCGGGTGGCTGGCCGGTGATCGCGCCGAGTGCCGTGGCGTTCGGTGCGCCGTTGGACAAGGTGCCGCACGCGATGACCGAGGGGGACATCGCGCGGGTGCAGGGGGATTTTGTGGCGGCGGCGCGGCGTTCGCTCGCGGCGGGCTACGAGTGGGTGGAACTGCACGCGGCGCACGGCTATCTGGCGCACGCGTTTCTGTCGCCGACGTCGAACCGCCGCACGGACCGCTACGGCGGGAGTTTTGAGAACCGCATCCGGTTTTTGCTGGAGACGACGTGCGCGGTGCGGGCGGTGTGGCCGGAGCAGCTGCCGTTCACGGTGCGGTTGTCGTGCACGGATTGGACCGAGGGCGGCTGGACGATCGACGAAAG